>JAFKLU010000437.1 GCA_017304105.1 Sphingomonadales bacterium | reverse complement strand
CCCCGCGACACAGAGCTGCCGCCCGGTGAGCCGCGCCACATTGGCGAGCGTCTGCAGGCGGGCGGCATTGCTGGCGAAGGTGGTGACGAGCACGCGGCCCTTCGCATTGGCCACGGCCGTCAGCAGATCGGCCTGCACCGAGGCTTCCGAGCCGCTCGGTTCCGGGTTGAACACGTTCGTGCTGTCGCAAACCAGCGCAAGGATGCCGGAGTCGCCGATCGCCTTCAGCCCTTCGGCCGGCGTGGGCTTGCCGATTTGCGGCTCCTCGTCGAGCTTCCAGTCGCCGGTATGGAAGATCTGACCGTAAGGCGTGCCGATAAGGAGCGCATTTCCCTCGGGAATCGAATGCGCGAGCGGCACATAGCGGAAGCTGAACGGGCCAAGCGCGAACCCCTCGTCTTCGCCGATCACATTGAGCTCGACCTGATCTTCCAGCCCCTCCTCGGCCAGCTTGCCGCGCAAGAGGCCGGCCGTAAACGGTGTCGCATAGAGCGGCACGCCGAGATCAGCGGCGAGATAGGGCACGGCGCCGATGTGATCCTCGTGGCCGTGGGTCAGCACGATGCCGAGCAGATCCTCCTGCCGTTCCTCGATGAAGGCAATGTCCGGCATGATGATGTCGATGCCCGGTGAGGAGGCCTCCCCGAAGCTGACGCCGAGGTCCACCATCACCCATTTTCCCTGGGTTCCGTAGAGATTAAGGTTCATGCCGATCTCGCCGGACCCGCCAAGGGCCAGGAAGAGCAGCTCGTCGCCCGGAGAGCCGATGCTTGTCATGCTTGCTTCTGGCTCCGTTCATGAAGAATTGCCAGCCCGATCAGCGTCAGGTCCGGCACGATCGCGTCGAACAGGTCAGTCTTCTGATCGAACAGGACCGCGAGTCCGCCGGTGGCGATCACCTTGACGGGCCGCCCGATCTCCTTGCGCATGCGGGTGACCAGCCCCTCCATCATCGCGATATAGCCCCAGAAGACGCCGATAAGCATCTGACTCTCGGTCGTACGGCCGATGACGGAGCCGTTCTCGTCCGGCGCCTCGATGGCGATGCGCGGCAATTTGGCCGCATTGGCGACCAGCGCCTCAAGCGAGAGATTGATGCCGGGTGCGATAATGCCGCCCTTATATGCCCCGCTATAATCGATGTGATCGAAGGTCGTCGCGGTGCCGAAATCGATGATGATGAGATCGCCCTCATAGGCCGCATGGGCCGCGATCGCATTCAGCGCGCGGTCGGCGCCCAGCGTCTGGGGCATGGGAACGTCGACATTGATGTGCCACTCGGCAGGCGCCCTGCCCGCGATCACCGGCTCGACCTTGAAATATTTCTGGGCGAGCACTTCGAGATTGTGGAGCGCGCGCGGCACGACGGTCGAGATGATGACCGCCGTCACATCCGTCATCGCGAGCCCCTCCAGCATGAGCAACTGGTGGATCCAGACGGCATATTCGTCGCCCGTGCGCCGGGGATCGGTCGCGATGCGCCAGCGCGCGCGAATGCTGCGGTCCTTCGCGACGAGCGCGAAGACGACATTGGTGTTGCCGGCATCGATGGCGAGAAGCATGAGCGATGGTTCCTGTGCGGTGGGCCGGAGCGTCAGGAAAGCACGCCTACGTCGCCGCTATGAATGACATGCCTCGTGCCGTCCTCCAAGCCAAGGATCAAGGCTCCATCGGCGTTGAGGCCAAGAAAGCGCCCCTGCTGTGGCCGATCGGTGCCGGCCGAGACGATGAGGCGGGTGCCGACGGGATGCGCGCGCGGGAGCCAGGCGGCGATGATGGCCGCGGTGCCTCCCTGACGCCACTCAGCGAGCCAATGATCGAAGGATGGCACCAGCGCATCGAGCACCTGCGCCGCATCGATGCGGGCGCCGCCGGGGAGATCGGCAAGCGCGACAGTCGGACGATCGGGCAGCTCAGGCGCTGTGGCGACATTGATGCCGATGCCCGCGACAACGGCATCCCCTTCCCGCTCCAGCAGCATGCCGGCGAGCTTGGCCGGCCCGGCCATGATGTCGTTGGGCCATTTGAGATGGATGGGCGCTTGCGGCATCAGCGCCGAGAGCGCTGCGTGCACGGCGACGCCCAGCATGAGGCCGAGGCCGGTGACCGGCGGATCGCCAGGGCGCAGGCGAATGAGGGTCGAGGCGTACAGATTTCCGCTGGGGCTTCGCCAGTCGCGGCCGAGGCGGCCACGGCCCGCGGTCTGGCGCTCGGCACGTAGCCACTGGCCTTCGGGCCAGTCGGCGGCGAGCAGGCGCAGGTCCGCATTGGTTGAGCCTGTTTCCGGGACGAGGCGGATGCGGTGGGCCGATGCGCTCATTCTCTCGCCCCCTCGCCTTCGCGCTGCGTTTGTCGAGGCGAAGGCCCGCGCGAACCCGACATGAGCCGCCACTTGCTACGAAGCCCCGCCTTTCCCACCCTCCCCGGCTTGCAGGAGGGGACGGGATCGCGCGTCAGAACAGCGAGGCCGCCGCAGCCGCGCTCGCCGAGCCGAGCAGTGGGTTCAGCAGATAGCCGAGCACGATGACAGCGGCGCAGAGTGTGATGACGCCATAGTCGAGTGCGCTGCGGTCCTCCGCATAGCCCTCGGCCGGCGCATCGAAGTACATCGTCTTGACGACCTTCAGATAATAGAAGGCGCCAATAACCGACGCGGCGATACCGATCGCGGCGAGCGGCGTCAGGCCTGCGGCCACGGCGGCATCGAACACCAGGAACTTCGCCCAGAAGCCGAACAGCGGCGGGATACCGGCCAGGCTGAACATGAAGATCGCCAGAGCGGCCGCAAGGCCCGGGCGCGACTGCGAGAGCCCTGCGAGGCTGGCGATGCTCTCGACCGGCTTTCCGTCCTTGTCGCGCATCTGAAGGACGCAGGCGAAGCTGCCGATGGTCATCACCACGTAGATGGTGAGATAGCTCAGCACCGCCGCGACGCCTTCCGCCGTCCCGGCCGCGAGGCCGATCAGCACGAAGCCGACATTGTTGATCGACGAGTAAGCGAGCAGGCGCTTGATGTTTTGCTGGCCGATGGCGGCGACGGCACCCAGCACGATGGAGGCCAGCGCGCAGAAGATCACGATCTGCTGCCAGGAGGAACCCGCCGGACCCAGCGCCTCGATGGCGATACGGGTGAAAAGCGCCATGGCGGCAACCTTCGGCGCGGTCGCGAAGAAGGTGGTGACCGGCGTCGGCGAGCCTTCATACACGTCCGGCGTCCACATGTGGAACGGCACGGCCGCGACCTTGAAAGCGATGCCCGCCAGCACGAACACCATGCCGAACAGTTCTCCGGCCGAAAGGCCATCGCCAACGGCGGTCGCGACGCCAGCGAAGGCAGTCGTACCCGAAAAGCCGTAGAGCAGCGACATGCCATAGAGCAGGATGCCGCTCGCCAGCGCGCCAAGCACGAAATATTTGAGGCCCGCCTCAGCCGAACGAACATCCCGGCGCAGGAAGCTGGCCAGCACATAGGAGGCCAGGCTGTTGAGTTCGAGGCCGACATAGAGCGTCACGAAATCCGACGCCGATGCCATCATCGATCCGCCGATCGCGGCGAAGAGGATGAGCACCGCATATTCCGGCCGCAGTCCGCCATCCGCATCGAAATAGCGCGGGGCGAGCAGGATCGAGACGGCAGCGGCAGCGAAGATCAGCGCCTTGGCGAAGGCCGAGAAGGCGTCGGCGCTATAGAGGCCGTCGAAGATCAGGCCGCCGGCATGGACAGCAGGCAGCGTGAGCGCAAGGCCGGCAACAGCCAGCGCCGCAACCGCGAGCCAGCTTACGAGCCGCGGGATGCCCTCGCCCTCCGATGTGGCGACCAGCATAAGGACAAGACCGGCAACGGTCAGGATGATCTCGGGCAGGACCGAGGCGAACACGCCGAGGGCTTCCATCAGTGCGACTCCCCGCCGTGGCCGGCGGCATGTGTTTCAGCGGCAGGCTTGGGCTTGCCCATGGCGAGCTGTGCGTCACCCTCCGGCGCAGCGCGATCGATGCGGGCGACGAGGCTGGCGACATTGCCGCGCATCGGCGCCAGGAAGCTCTCCGGGTAGATACCCATCCAGAGCACGGCGAGCGCGATCGGCACGAGCATCAGCATCTCGCGTCCCGAGAGATCGGGCATGGCACGGACGTCGTCCTTGACGAGGTCGCCGAAGACGACGCGACGATAGAGGTAGAGCATGTAGGCTGCGCCCAGGATGATGCCGGTCGTGCAGACCAGCGCCACCCAGCTCGACGCCTGATAGACGCCCATGAGGCTCAGCAGCTCGCCCACGAAGTTCGACGTGCCCGGCAGGCCGACCGACGCCATGGTGAAGAGCATGAACAGCAGCGCATATTTGGGCATGTTGATCGCAAGGCCGCCGTACCGGTCGATCTCGCGGGTGTGCAGGCGATCATAGATGACGCCGACGCACAGGAACAGCGCGCCCGAAACGAGGCCATGGCCGAGCATGACCATCATCGCTCCCTCGATGCCCTGCTGGTTGAAAGCGAAGAGCCCGATGGTGACGATCGCCATGTGCGCGACGGACGAATAAGCGATCAGCTTCTTCATGTCCTGCTGCACAAGCGCGACGAGGCTGGTATAGACCACGGCGACCATCGAAAGCCCCCAGACCAGCCAGGCGAAATAGGCCGATGCCTCCGGGAACATGGGCAGCGAGAAGCGGATGAAGCCGTAGCCGCCCATCTTCAGCATGACGCCAGCCAGGATCACCGAACCTGCCGTGGGCGCCTGCACGTGCGCATCTGGCAGCCAGGTATGCACCGGCCACATCGGCACCTTGACGGCGAAGCTCGCGAAGAAGGCCAGCCACAGCCAATATTGCGCCTCGACCGGGAAATCATAGGCCATCAGCACCGGGATGCTGGTCGAGCCTGCCTCGCGCGCCATCCAGAGCATGGCGACGAGCATCAGCACCGAGCCGAGCAGCGTGTAGAGGAAGAACTTGTAGCTCGCGTAGATGCGATCCGCGCCGCCCCAGATGCCGATGATGAGATACATCGGGATGAGGCCTGCCTCGAAGAAGATGTAGAAGAGGAAGATGTCCTGCGCCGCAAAGACGCCGATCATCAGCGTCTCCATCAACAGGAAGGCGGCCATATATTCGCCGACACGCTTCTGGATCGCCTCCCAGCTCGCGCCGATACAGATCGGCATGAGGAAGACGGTGAGCGCGATCAGGGTGAGCGCGATGCCGTCAATGCCGAGCGCCCAGGCGAAGCGACCGAAGATCGGCGCATATTCGGTGAACTGCCATTCGGGCGCGCCGGGCGTGAGATCGAAGCTCAGCCACAGGACCACGCCGAGGACGAGATCAGCGAGCGTCGCGGCAAGCGCGATCCAGCGGGCCGTGGACGCAGACGCGTAAAGGCACGCAATGGCGCCGGCCATCGGAATGGCGAGCATCAGCGACAGGATGGGGAAGCTCTGGTTCATTTCGGCAAGATCGCCCAGGTTGCGAATGCGGCGAGCCCGAGCAGCATCACCAGCGCATAGTTATAGAGGAAACCGGACTGCAGCACCCGCGTGAGCCGGCCGCCGGCGAGGACCACCGAGGCAAGGCCATTCGGGCCGAAGCGATCGATGGTGCCCTGGTCGCCGCCCTTCCAGAACAGACGGCCGAGCGCGAAGGCAGGACGGACGAAGATCAGGTCGTAAAGCTCGTCGATATACCACTTATGCAGCACGAAATCGTAGAGCATCGAGAACTGCGCGGTGAACTTGGCCGGCCAGTCGGTGTTGCGGATGTAGCAGAGCCAGGCAACGATCAGGCCGGTGGTCATGACCGCAAACGGCGACCACTTGACCCACGTCGGCACTTCATGCGCGGCGTGCATCAGATGTTCATTGAAGAACAGGGTGCTGGCTGCCCAGAAGTGCGCGCCGCCCTCCGCATCCACAAAGGCATGGTGGAAGGCGAAACCGCCGAACACCGCGCCGATGCTCAGCACGACGAGCGGGATCAGCATGACCAGCGGGCTCTCGTGCGGATGATAGCCGGCAGTGCCTTCGACGGCGTGGCCATGGTGCGCATCGTGCCCGTGAGCGTCATGCGCATGTGCATGATCGTTCTCATGGCCCGCGTCCTCGGCGTCCGGATGATCGTGATGATCGCCGTGGACGGCATGCTGGATATGCTCGCTGCCCGCCCAGCGCGGCTTGCCCCAGAAGGTGAGGAACATGAGGCGCCACGAATAGAAGCTGGTCAACAGCGCGGCGAGCACGCCGACATAGAAGGCGCCGGTGCCATGACCGCCCGCCGCATAGGCGCTCTCCAGGATCGCGTCCTTGGAGAAGAAGCCCGCAAAGCCGAGCGCAGTGCCGGGGATGCCGACGCCGGTGATGGCCAGCGTGCCGAGCAACATCGTCCAGAAGGTGATCGGGATCTCCTTCCGCAGCGCGCCATAATAACGCATGTCCTGCTCGTGATGCATGGCATGGATCACCGAGCCGGCACCGAGGAACAGCAGCGCCTTGAAGAAGGCGTGCGTCAGCAGGTGGAACATCGCCGCGCCATAAGCGCCGACGCCCGCCGCAAAGAACATGTAGCCGAGCTGCGAGCAGGTCGAATAGGCGATGACGCGCTTGATGTCGTTCTGGCAGGTGCCAATCGTCGCGGCGAAGATGCAGGTCGCGGCGCCGACGATGGTGACGACCGACATCGCGACCGCGCTCGTCTCGAACAGCGGCGACATGCGGCAGACCATGAAGACGCCGGCGGTGACCATCGTCGCTGCGTGGATGAGCGCGGACACCGGGGTCGGGCCTTCCATCGCGTCCGGCAGCCAGGTGTGCAGGCCGAGCTGAGCGGACTTGCCCATCGCGCCGATGAACAGCAGCAGGCAGAGCACGGTGATCGTGTCGAGACGCATGCCGAGGAAGCCGATGGTCGAACCGGCCATGGCGGGCGCAGCTTCGAGGATTTCGGGAATCGAGATGGTGCCGAACACCAGATAGATGCCGAAGATGCCCATCATGAAGCCGAGGTCGCCAACGCGGTTGACCACGAAGGCCTTGATCGCGGCGGCGCAGGCCGAGGGTTTCCTGAACCAGAAGCCGATCAGCAGATAGGACGCGAGACCCACGCCTTCCCACCCGAAGAACATCTGCAGCAAGTTGTTCGCCGTCACGAGCATGAGCATCGCGAAGGTGAACAGCGAGAGATAGGCGAAGAAGCGGGGCTGGTCCGGATCCTCATCCATATACCCCCAGCTGTAGAGGTGGACGAGCGCGGAGACGCTGGTGATGACGACCAGCATGGTCGCGGTGAGCGTGTCGACGCGCAGGGCCCAGCTCACGTCCAGCGTGCCGGACTTGATCCAGGTGAAGATCGGCTCGACGAACGGCTCGCCATGGCCGCCCAGGAACGAGAGAAAGATCGGCCAGGAGAGCGCGCAGGAGAGGAACAGCGCGCCGGTGGTGATGACCTTGGCGGCCACGTTGCCAATGGCGCGATTGCCGAGGCCCGCGATGATTGCCGCGAGCAGCGGACCGAAGACGATGATTGCAATCATGAGAGCGCGCTCACC
>JAFKLU010000436.1 GCA_017304105.1 Sphingomonadales bacterium | reverse complement strand
GACCTGCGCAACGAGAAGATCAACTACAAGGTGCGCGAGCACAGCCTCGCCAAGGTGCCTTATCTTCTCGTCGTCGGCCGGCGCGAGGCGGAAGAAGGCACCGTGGCGCTGCGGCGCCTGGGTTCGGACGAGCACCAGAAGGTGATCAGCGTCGAAGACCTCATCGCTCTGCTCGGGAGCGAGGCGACGCCGCCAGACCTGCGGTGACGATCCGGCGCCGCAACGCCATGCCGTGATTCCTCAGCGCAAGATCGCGCCAGGATCGCAAAGGCGATCAACGGCGCGGTCTTGCGCGGGAAACACGCCCTTCCTATCTCTGGCGCGCTTTCCCCGGTCGGCCCCGTCTGCAAATGTTAACCCGACTGTGGCACATGCGCCGCACTCCCCTTCTGACGGCATTGCGCGCCTTTAAGTTGCGCGCAAAAACCGTTAGACTATGAGACCCACGGAACGACCCTTAAGGAGAACTGGCTATCCGTCCCCCGATGATGCGCCGCCCAATGGCGCCGCCCATGCCGCTCAACGGCCCGCGCTACAATGAATTCATCAATGTGCCCAAGGTGCGCGTCATTGATGAAAATGGCGAAAATCTGGGCGTGATGTTCACGCGCGAGGCGATCGAGCAGGCGGCCGAGATCGGCCTGGACCTGGTCGAGGTATCGCCCAACGCGGATCCGCCCGTCTGCAAGTTCCTGGACATCGGCAAATTCAAGTACGAAGCCCAGAAAAAGGCGAATATCGCGCGCAAGACCCAGCGGACGCAGGAGATCAAAGAGATCAAGATGCGCCCGAACATCGACGATCATGACTATGATACGAAGATGAAGAAGGTCTTCGACTTCATCGGGGAAGGCGACAAGGTGAAGGTTACCCTGCGCTTCCGCGGTCGTGAGATGGCGCACCAGCAGCTTGGCATGCAGCTACTCCAGCGCGTGGCCGAGAACACCGCCGAGGTGGCCAAGGTGGAGAGCTATCCGCGCCTCGAAGGGCGCCAGATGCTGATGGTGCTCGCGCCCAAGGGCTGAGTCGCCGTCTGTCCATCGTTACCCAGCGCAAGCTGGGGTCTCCTCCGGCAGCAATCGCCCTTCCGCACGGGATGCCGGCTTCCGCTGGCATGACGGCTAATTGTCGTGGACGAACGAAGCTCGGTTGACCCGCGCGCCCGCTCCGCTCACATGGGCGCGCCATGACCGAGCCTTCCCTGCGCCTGTTCAACAGCCTGACCCGCGCGGTCGAGCCGTTCGTCCCCGTCCATCCCGGCGAGGCCCGGGTCTATACCTGCGGGCCGACCGTTTATAATTACCAGCATATCGGCAACATGCGCGCCTTCGTGTTCGCCGATACGCTGGGGCGTACGCTCGCCTTCAAGGGCTACAAGCTGCGCCACATCATCAACATCACCGATGTGGGCCACCTGACCTCGGACGCCGACGAGGGCGACGACAAGATGGAGAAGGCGGCAGCGCGCCTGGGCAAGACCGCCTGGGACATCGCGGCCTTCTACACGGCCGAGTTCAAGCGGGACCTCAAATGGCTGAACGTGCGCGATCCCGCGCGCTGGACGGTCGCGACCGACTATGTGCCGCAGATGATCGAGGTGGCCAAGGCAATCGCGGACAAGCATTGCTACGAGCTGCCCTCCGGACTCTATTTCGATATCTCGACGGTGGCCGACTATGGCCGCCTCGCCCGCGCCGCAACCGAGGAAGGCGAGGGCCGGATCGACGAGGTGGAAGGCAAGCGCCACGCGGCCGACTTCGCCATCTGGCGCAAGACGCCGCCGGGCGAGACGCGCCAGATGGAATGGGATTCGCCCTGGGGCCGGGGCGCGCCGGGCTGGCACCTGGAATGCTCGGTGATGAGCCGCGCGGAACTGGGCCTGCCGTTCGACATCCACACCGGCGGCATCGACCATCGCGAGATCCACCATCCCAACGAGATTGCCCAGAATCAGGCCATGCAGGGCTTCGACGCGGAGCACGGCCATCTCGATTGCGCGCAGAATAGCGGCGCGCGCCTGTGGATGCACAACAACTTCCTCATCGACCGCGCCGGCAAGATGAGCAAGTCGAGCGGGGACTTCCTGCGCCTGCAATTGCTCCATGATCGCGGCTATCACCCGCTCGCCTTCCGGCTGATGTGCCTGCAGGCGCACTACCGCTCGGAGCTGGAATTCAGCTGGGACAATCTGGCGGCCGCCCTGACCCGACTCAAGCGCATGGTAATGGCGGTGGCGCAGCTCGAGCAGCGCCATGCCGAGCTGGGCGGGGCCGCTCTCCCCCCGCGCGATGCGTTCGGCCCGAAGCTCGCGCCGCTGATCGAGCGATTCGACGCAGCCATCTCCGACGATCTCAATACCGCCGTCGCGCTGACCGTGTTCGACGAGGCTTTGACGCTCAAGAAGGTCGATCCTGCCGAGAAGCTCGCGGCGATCGCCGCGATGGACGCCGTGCTCGGCCTCGATCTGCTCACTCTCGACCGCGCCGATCTGCGCCTGCGCCCCGCCGCCGCGACCATCGCCGAGGCGGACATCGAGGCGGCGCTGGAGAAGCGCAAGGCGGCGCGCGTGGACAAGGATTTTGCTACGTCCGATGCGATCCGCGATTCGCTGATCGCCTCGGGCGTCGAGGTGATGGACGGCGATCCGCTGGGCTGGGAGTGGAGACTGGAGAATGGCGCATAAGCCGGTCATCGTTTTTCCGGAGCGTTTTCGCGCGCAATTAGAGGCGGCGCTGCCCGACTCTGTCGAGGCGCGCTGCTTCTCGTCGCTCGAAGAATGCCTTGCCCTGGCGCCGCAAGCGGAGATCGGCTGGTTCGACGACTGGGCCAGCGGCGCCTTCTTCAAGGGGCCGCCCGCAGCAGTGAACGCGAAGTGGATCAACACGCTCGGCGTCGGGCTGGACGTGTTCAATCTCGACCAGATGCGCGATCGCGGGCAGGTGCTGACCAGCGGCAATGGCCTGATGCCGGACATCGTGGCAGACTATGCCGTACTGGGCGCGCTCACGCTCGCCAAGCGGCTCGACCAGGTGGTGCGCGCGCATGACCGGCGCGAATGGCCCGGCCCGCCGGGCACGTTCGAGATGCTGGGCGCCAGGGCGCTCGTCATCGGCTATGGCCAGATCGGCGGCGAGATCGGCACGCGGCTCAGGGCCTTCGGAACGCAGGTGACGGGCGTGCGGCGCACCGCGGGCGGCGATCCCGACATCATCGGCCCGGACGCGTGGCGCGCGCGCCTTGGCGAGTTCGACTTCGTGATCCTCGCTGCCCCCAATACCAGCGAGACCCGCGCCATGATCGGAGCGGACGAGCTGGCGGCGATGAAGAAGGGCGTGCGCCTCATCAACATCGCGCGCGGCGACCTCATCGATCAGGACGCGCTGATCGCGGCGCTCGAATCGGGCCAGGTCGGCAGCGCCTTTCTGGATGTCACCACGCCCGAGCCGCTGCCGCCCGAGCATCCGCTCTGGCGCGCGCCCAACATCCTCATCACCATGCACCTCTCAGGGCAGAGCCAGACCACGTCCTTCCAGCGCGGAATCGGGCGCTTCCTCAGGAATCTGGAGCATTATCTGGCGGGCGAGCCGCTGGAGCATGTGGTGGACTTGAGCCGGGGCTATTGAGCGCCTGAGGCATACTGGCTGAAATCCGAGCCGTTCGCCCTGAGCGGAGGCGAAGGGCTGCGCTGAGCTGAGAGGACGCATGCTCGCTCCGTTCGAACGAGAGCTTCGACTTCGCTCGGCCCGAACGGGGGGAGCGAGGCGCACGAAGCTGGGAAAGATGGACAATTCAGGTCAGGCGGAGGGGAAGCTCTGTCTCCCGCCGGTTACATGGCTCTCCCTCACCCGTTCGTGTCGAGCGAAGTCGAGACACGTTGGCGGAGCGCTCGCGTGTCTCGACTTCGCTCGACACGAACGGCAGGTGAGGCCCTCCCCCCAAATCCTCAGTGCAGCGTCTCGCTCGCCGGCTCGCGCCCCTCCCGTGCCGCGCCGATCGCCTCGCGCATATTGGCGCGGTAATGGACATGGGGCGGGCGCAGGCCGTGGTTGAGCAGCGCGCGGCGCACCTCGGCCCGGGCGCCGGCAATGTAGATATCCGCCCCGCGCTGCGTCGCCTTGCGGGCGAAGGCCTCCATCGTGGCCGCGCCGGTCGAATCGAGCATCGGCACGTCGGCCATGTTGATGACATAGGCGCGCGGATTCTCGTCCAGCCGGTCGAGCATCGCGGAAACCGCGCTTGCCGCGCCGAAGAAGAAGGCGCCGGAGATGCGGCAGAGCGCAATATCGGGATCGCCGCCACGCGACCCGTCATAGGCCTCGCCCGGCCGGTCGCCATCGGCGCGATCCGACTCCACCAGCGGGACGCCCGTCTCCACCTCCACCGACTGCGCCATGCGCTGCAGGAAGATGAGCGCGCCAAGGCTGAAGCCGACGAGGATGCCGAGGCTGAGATCCCGGAAGATGACGAGACCGAAGGTGACGAGCAGCACCAGCGCATCGGCGCGCGAGGCCCTCACGAGCGTCACCACCTGTTCGCGCTCCGCCATGTTCCAGGCGACGGTCGCCAGCACGCCGGCGAGCGCCGCGAGCGGGATATAGCTCGCCAGCGGCGCCGCGATGAGCATGAAGGCGAGCAGGAACACCGCATGCAACATGCCCGAGACCGGCCCCCGCGCGCCGGCGCGCACATTGGTCGCGGTCCGCGCGATCGTGCCGGTCACGCAGATGCCGCCGAACAGGGCGCTCGCGCAGTTCGCGGCGCCCTGCGCCACCAGCTCGCAATTGGAGCGATGCCGCCGTCCGCTCATGCTGTCCGCCACCACGGCCGACAGCAGGCTCTCGATTGCGCCGAGCAGGGTGAAGGAGACCGCCGTCGGCAGCATCTCCAGCACGCGCGCCGGGCTGAGATCGGGCAGATGCGGCGCGGGCAGGCTGCGCGGAATGCCGCCGAATTTCGAACCGATCGTCTCGACCGGCAGATGAGCGGCCCAGGCGAGCGTCGCCGTGACGGCCACCGCGATCAGATAGGCCGGCCATTGCGGCCGCCATTTGCGGCAGGCCAGGATGATGAGGATGGCGAGGCCCGCCTGGCTGAGCGCGGCGAGGCTGATCGTGGGCAGGGCGGACGCGAGCGCGCCCAGCTTGGGCAGCAGTTCGCTCGGTTCGGAACCGGTGAGGGAGAGGCCGAGCAAATCCCTGAGCTGGCTCGCCAGGATGATCACCGCGATGCCCGCGGTGAAGCCGACCGTCACCGGATAGGGGATATATTTGACGAATGTGCCGAGCCGCAGCCAGCCGACCGCCATGAGCATGAGGCCGGAGAGGAAGGTGGCGAGGAGCAGCCCATCGAGGCCATAGCGCACGGTCGTGGCGGCAACGAGAACGATGAAGGCGCCCGCCGGCCCGCCGATCTGGAAGCGGCTACCGCCGAGGAGCGAGACGATGAAGCCTCCGACGATCGCAGTATAGAGGCCCCGCTCGGGCCCGACGCCGGACGCGATCGCGATCGCCATGGAAAGCGGCAGCGCGACGATCGCCACGGTGAGGCCGGCAAGAGCATCCGCCTTGAAGCTGGCAAGGCCATAGCCCTCGCGCAGCACCGTCACCAGCTTGGGCGTGTAGAGCTCCGCGAAGCTCGGCTTTGCAGCGCGACTGCTCATGACGCCTCCCTCCGCCCGGACTGGCGCAGGCGCACGCCGCGTCCGCCCTCCGGGCTCTGCATATCCTCGCCGATCAGCTCGACCCCGGCGCGCTGAAAGGCCTCGACCACCTTGACCAGACTGTCGACATTGCCGCGCACATTGCCGTCGCTCGTCTCCATCCGCCGCACGGTGGGCAGGGAGACGCCGGAAAGCTCGGCAAGCTGGCGCTGGTCGATGCCGAGCAAGGCGCGCGCCGCGCGCATCTGGGCGGATGTCATCATGAGTCGTGCATTATCATGAACTGAAATTGATATCTAGAATATCAGTTTATTGTCTTTTGAGAGGCATATTGATGTTTCTACGCGCAGCTTTCCGGCGCAATGCGCAGGCCCGGCCGCGAAAGAAGATTCCGCTCGCGAGAAGCAAGATTTCCCACTCGCCGGGCAGGGCGCCAAAGGCCGCAATCCCTTGCTTTGCGCGGGGTTAAAGCGTAGGGGCTTGCCCCCTGTCCGCCGCACCCCATATCCGCGGCGCGCGGACATATGGAGCTTTGAAAATGACGGCGAACTGGAGTCCCGCGAGCTGGCGGGACCATGAAGGGCTGCAGATGCCCACCTATCGCGATGCTGCGGCGCTTGCCGCCGCCGAGGCGCAGCTCGGCAGCTTCCCGCCGCTCGTCTTCGCGGGCGAGGCGCGCAGCCTCAAGGCCGATCTCGCCAAGGTGACGAACGGCGAGGCCTTCCTGCTGCAGGGCGGCGATTGCGCCGAGTCCTTCGCCGAGTTCCACCCGAACAATATCCGCGACACGTTCCGCGTGCTGCTGCAGATGGCAGTCGTGCTGACCTTCGCCAGCAAGCTGCCGGTGATCAAGGTCGGCCGCATGGCGGGCCAGTTCGCCAAGCCGCGCTCGGCCAATACCGAGACGGTGAATGGCGTCGAGCTGCCGAGCTATCGCGGCGACAACGTGAACGACATCGGCTTCACCGCAGAATCGCGCGAGCCGGATCCGGCACGGATGATCCGCGCCTACAATCAGTCGGCCGCGACGCTGAACCTGCTGCGCGCCTTCTCCACGGGCGGCTATGCGAGCCTGGACCGCGTGCACGGCTGGATGCTCGACTTCATGGGCCGCAGCCCCTGGGCAAAGAAGTTCCACGAGATGGCGGACCAGATCGGCACCGCACTCGACTTCATGAAGGCCTGCGGACTCAACCCGGACACCGTGCCCCAGCTCGGCGGCACAAGCTTCTACACCAGCCACGAGGCGCTGCTGCTCCCCTATGAGCAGGCGCTGACCCGGCAGGATTCGCTCACCGGCGACTGGTATGACACCAGCGCGCACATGCTCTGGATCGGTGACCGCACCCGCTTCGAGGGTTCGGCGCATGTCGAGTATCTGCGCGGCATCGGCAATCCGATCGGCATGAAGGTCGGCCCGAGCCTCACGCCGGACGTGCTGCTGCGCCTGCTCGATACGCTCAATCCGCGCCGCGAGGCGGGCCGCATGACGCTCATCACCCGCTATGGCCACGACAAGATCGAGGCTGGCCTGCCGCCGCTGGTGCGCGCGGTGCTGCGCGAGGGGCATCCGGTGGTCTGGTCCTGCGACCCGATGCATGGCAACGTCGTCAAGGCGGCGAACGGCTACAAGACGCGGCCGTTCGAGCGCATCCTTGCCGAGGTGCGCGGCTTCTTCGCCGTGCATCGTGCGGAGGGCAGCTTCGGCGGCGGCATCCACGCCGAGATGACCGGGCAGAACGTGACGGAATGCACGGGCGGCGCGGTCGACGTGACCGAGCAGAGCCTGGCGGACCGCTACCACACCCATTGCGACCCGCGCCTCAACGCGGCGCAGAGCCTGGAACTCGCCTTCCTGCTCGCCGAAATGCTGAACGACGAGCTGGCCGAGCGCCG
>JAFKLU010000435.1:2921-10523 GCA_017304105.1 Sphingomonadales bacterium | reverse complement strand
CGAGTCCGGGGCTTGCGGTGCTGGAGCAATGATGGTCGGTGTCGCGGCTTGCTCGGTGTTCACGTTCTTGCGCTTAAAAGGCGATGTCCTCATGAAGAAAATCCAAGAATGTTAAGTGACGTCAAACAATTGACTCGAGTTTGCCGAGAAAGTTCCAGCGTGGGAAGCACGACCTATGAATGAGTGGAGAAGGTTAAAAATATCCTGAGTTCAAAATCTAGTCGGGACTGGGATTTGGCTATGCAGGATAAATAAGAAGCTCCACCGCAATGTAATGCCTGCCGTTAAAGAGTTTTTGTCATCCTTGATGAAGGCACTGTTGCTGATCGGCGCAATCTCTCATATCGGTCCGGCCGTATGATAGCGATGGCAGAATCGGGCGCAACCTGAAAATGGACATCTTTAATTGGCTCTGCGAGCCTGCGCTTCGGGGAATCACGCAGCGGGGCATCGGCGTTGACGTACCCGGCTACGTCGAGCGATTCGGGTGGGACGGCAGTCGGCTGGACCCGGGGTTTAAGCGCGTGCGCGTCACTGCCCGGCAATGTTACGTCTTCTCACATGCCGCAATTGGTGGAATGGAAGGCGCGCTGGAGGCTGCCCGGATGGGCGCTGATCTTCTGCTCCAGCGGGGCATCCGCGACGATGGTCAGTTCGTGTCGCGCTTCGCCTCCGACGGAACAGTGCTCGATCCCGCTACCGACCTCTACGACGTCGCGTTCGGTTTGTTTGCAATGGCTTGGTGGTATCGCGTCTCGGGCGACGAGCGGGCGGTGGTCGCGGCGCAGCGCTCGATCGTGCATCTGCGCGAGGATCTTCGCAGCCCTTCGGGGCGCGGCTATCTGGCCCGGGAGGGCGACGCTGGCCCCCATCAGCAGAACCCGCACATGCATTTGTTCGAGGCGGCTATCTTCTTGGCTGCGTTCACTGGCAAAGCCGAGTTCGCCGAGCTCGCCGATGAGTTGTTCGGTCTGGCCGAGGCTGCCCTGTTCGATGTAGAAAGCGGCACTCTGGCTGAGTTTTTCGATGCTGACTGGCGTCGGGGCGGAGCGGCCGGTCCGGCGCGGATCGAGCCGGGGCATCATTACGAGTGGGTGTGGTTGCTCAATCGATATGGCGCCCTGGCCGGGCGGCAGCGCGCCTTCGAAATAGCCGACAGGCTATTCGACTTCGCTAGGGCGTATGGGCATGATGAGGGGCGTACGGGCCTCATTGTCGACGCGGTGGACGAGAATGGAGCGGTGCTCCAATCCGATCTGCGGATTTGGCCCAATCTCGAATATCTCAAGGCACTGGTCTCGATGCGTGAGCGTCATGGCGATGGGGCCCATTGGGACGAAGATGTCGTCGAGGCGACCGTGCGGCGGATACATGCGTACTTCCTCACGCGGCAGGCCGACGGTCCTGCGTCGGTGCTGCCGGACGGGCTGTGGATTGACTATCTCGACGGGGTGTCGCTAAAGCCCAAGGGAGATCATGTGCCGGCATCGACCCTATATCATATCATGTTCGCGTTCACCGAACTGCTGCGCCATCGCGCCGGGCACGAAGCTTTTTCCGGAAAGCCTTGGTAGTTCGATTTAGTCGACAATAGATCGAGATAATTACGTGACCACGCTGCCTCCTCGCTCCATTGCCTTTGATGCCGCGCGCATCCTGGTGGTCGGTGACCTGATGCTGGACAGGTTCCGCTACGGCTCAGTTTCGCGCATCTCGCCCGAGGCGCCGGTGCCGGTCTTGCATGTGAAGCGGGAGACTGCCGTCCTGGGCGGCGCGGGCAACGTGCTCGCAAATCTCGCCTCGCTGGAATGTCAGGCAGGTCTGATCGCCGTAGTCGGGGAGGATTCGGCTGGCGCCGAATGCCGCGCCATGATCCGCGCGTTGGGTTGCGACGATGACATGCTGGTCCGCTCGCCGTTTCGGCAGACCACGCTGAAGTCGCGGTTCATCAGTGGCAGCCAGCAGCTGTTGCGATGCGACGAAGAGGATTCGACCCCGTTCGCTTTGGATGTCGAGGACGCGCTGCTCGCCCGGTTCGATGCTGCTCTGCCATCCTACAATGCGGTTGCCCTGTCGGACTATGCCAAGGGTGTGCTGAGCGATCGCGTGCTCCGGCACGTGATCGGGCAGTGCCGCAAGCTAAACGTGCCCGTCATTGTCGATCCGAAGCGGCGGGATTTCAGCGTCTATGCTGGAGCGACGGTCATCAAGCCCAATCGCAGCGAATTATCGGCTTTCGTGGGTATGCCTTGTGCCTCAATGGACGATTGCGAGGCAGCAGCCCAGCGGGCGATCGAGGCGACCGGCGCGTCTCTTCTCGTGACGCTGTCCGAGGAAGGTATGGTGCTTTATCGGGCGGGTAAGGATATTGTGCATCTCCATGCGACCGCGACGGAAGTGTTCGACGTTTCGGGTGCTGGCGATACTGCGCTGGCGATTTTTTGCGCCGGGCTCGCCTCGGGCATCGAGATGGGCGAGGCCGCGATGCTTGCTAATGTCGGTGCCGGTGCGGTCGTGCGCAAGCTCGGAACCGCGACGCTCAGCCTTTTGGAGCTGGCGTCCCTTGTCTCACTTGCTCATGAGCCTTCGATTGGGGCGGTGTCGGGCTTGTCGGCCGCGGTTGGACAAGTCGCGCTATGGAAGCATGAAGGCTTGCGGGTTGGGTTCACCAATGGCTGCTTTGACATCGTTCATGCCGGTCACGTCGAGTTGCTGCGGCAGGCGCGCTCGAAATGCGATCGGCTCGTTGTGGGACTTAACAGCGACGCGTCCGTTTCCCGGCTGAAGGGGCCGACCCGTCCCATTCAGGGGGAAGCTTCGCGTGCGGCCGTTTTAGCGGCGATCGATGCTGTTGATCTCGTCGTGATCTTCGAGGAGGATACCCCTTTGGAGCTGATCTCCGCGCTGCGCCCGACCGATCTCGTGAAGGGGGCGGATTATACTGAGGACACGGTTGTCGGGGCGCGGCTAGTAAAGGCTGATGGTGGAAGGGTGCATTTGATTGAGTTGGTGCCGGGCCTATCGACGACGAACGCTGTAAATCGCATTCGGCAGTCGTCGGGCGTGTCGGACGGCTCGCCCTCCTCTCCTGAGCGAGTGTCTTAAGATGCTCCTTGTTACCGGCGGCGCCGGCTTTATCGGATCGAACCTTGTAATGGCGCTTCAGGAGCGCGACGCTGTTGTTGTCTGTGATGTTTACGGCAACGACGACAAATGGAAAAACCTCCGGTATGCCTGTGTCGATCGCTTCATCCAGCCTGAGGATATCGCGTCATTCTTGAACAGCCATGGTCGCTCTATCTCAGCTGTTCTTCATCTCGGCGCCGTTAGCGCAACGACCGAGAGAGATGTGGACTTAATTGTCCGGTCCAATCTCATCTTGAGTAGGTTGCTTTGGGATTTTTGTACAAGCCGGCAGATTCCGTTTATCTACGCATCCTCTGCTGCAACTTATGGCGATGGCGTGCTTGGCTTTGACGATAGGGCTGATCCGGAATATCTGGCGTCGCTCCGACCGTTAAATCCCTATGGCTGGAGCAAGCACGCATTTGACCGTCAAGTTCTATCGATCGTTGCTCGTCGCGAGGCTGCTCCGTCGCGATGGGCCGGTCTGAAGTTTTTTAACGTTTATGGGCCACGGGAGCGCCACAAGGGCTCTATGCGCTCCATCATAACGTCGAGCTACGAAGCGTTGACGACCGGCGCGTCGTTGCGCCTCTTTAAGTCAGATCGTTATGACTATACCGACGGCGGTCAGATGCGGGATTTTGTATTCGTCGATGACTGCGTCCGGGTTATGACCTGGATGCTTGATAACAATTTCCCGAGCGATCTCTACAATGTTGGAACTGGCAAGGCGCAGACCTGGCTCGACGCTGGCCACGCCATGTTTGCGGCGATCGGTCAAGCGCCGCGCATAGAGTTTATTGAGATGCCGGAGCATCTGAGGGGTAAATATCAGTATTATACTGAGGCAAATATGACGAAGCTGGCGGCGATTGGAGCGCCGGTGCCGCAGACCTCACTGGTTGAAGGGGTGGCGCAGACATATCGGTACATGGCGTCAGAACTACTGTGACCGCCGGTGCGTACCAGTCGGGGTCGCAACCGCCGCTTGGGGCCGGCTCCCAATCCCTGATCGAGATAAGTTGGGCCTATGTGGCTGCGCACTACGGGCGCTTTCTCTTCTTCTTCGTGTTCGTCCTGCCGACAGCGGTCGCCATCCTCTACTGGGGTGGCGTGGCGACCGATCGCTATGTTTCTGAAACCCGCTTCATCGTGCGCTCCGTGGAGCGTCCGGCGCTTGAGGGCGCTGCGGCATTCCTGCAGGATGTCGGCATCACCCGTGCTAACGACGACGCTTTTGCAATCGAGGACTTCATCGTATCGCGCGACATGATGCGCGCGTTGATGCTGCGTTTCAATCTGAGAGAGGTTTACACGCGGCCCGAGGCGGATTGGGCGACGCGATACTGGACGATTGGGCGGGACAGCGACGAAGCTTTCTACCGATACTTCCGTCGGCAACTGGCGCTTACGCGCGATTTGGAGCGCGGCATCACGACCGTTCAGGTGAGCGCCTACCGCCAGACGGATGCCAAGGCGATTGCCGACATGATCCTCCAGTTGAGTGAAGCGCGTGTCAACGAACTAAACGCGCGCGCGTTGGATGATGCAGTATCGGTTGCGAAGAAGAATCTTCAGGATGCCGGCGCGAACCTTGTCGCCGCAAATGTCGCCCTCACGCGCTATCGGAACGAATCCCAGCTAGTCGATCCCGCGCAGACCGCCGGTAACATCCAGGACCGCGCGAGCACACTGGACATGGAACTCGCTATGTTGCGCATTCAGTTGCAGGGAATGGTGCGCTATGCCCCAAGCAATCCCGGTATTCCATCATTGAAGCGGCGTATTGCCGCCGTCGAAGGGCAGGCCGCCGCACAGAAGTCGACGCTAACTGGCGGGGATGGTGCACTAACGACCAAGCTTGGCGACTTCGAGGAGTTCGTCGTGAAGCGGGAGTTGGCGGAACAGCTTTTCGAGAATGCCGAAAAGGAATTCAATGCGGCGATGCTGGATGCTCGCCGCCAGCAGATTTACATCGAGGCGATCGCGCGTCCCAATATTCCGGACGATTCCATCGAACCGCGTCGTCTGCGGAATATCGCTACCACGGCATTGCTGTCTTTCTGGACCTTCTTGATATTGTACCTGCTGGTCTCGGGCGGCCGTGAGCATCTTAACCTTGCGCGATGAGGCGATCATGAATGGCAGCCTTTCGAGCGCCGCGCAGCGCAAATGGCGAGTGATCAACGCGTTGCTCATTCGCGAACTGATGGCCCGATTTGGCCATCGCAATATCGGCTTCCTGTGGCAGGTGGTTGAGCCGCTTCTTCTGTGCCTTGGCGTGATGATCTCCTGGAGCGTCCTCTATGGGGAGCGCAATCATGGCGTCCGGGTCATCCCTCTCGTTCTGACCGGCTACACGTTCCTGACGCTTTGGCGTCATATGCCCGCTCGCCTCACGCACGCCTTTCGGCAGGGCTCCGGCCTGCTTTTTCACCGCAGCGTCAAGCCGATAGACATACTCATCGCACGCGGGCTATTGGAGGCTATCGGCGTCTTGATTGCCTTCTTCGTCGCATACATCCCGTTGGAGATGCTAGAAATCATCAGTCCGGTGGACGACTATCTCGTCCTGCTCGGAGCTTGGTCTCTCATGTGCTTTTTCAGCTTCGGCGCCGCGATGCTGATCGTGGCGATCGCGCATTTTTCTGACGTGTTCGAACGCATGGTGCAGCCGATCATGTATCTGATCCTTCCGCTCACGGGAGTGTTCTACATGGTTTACTGGCTCCCGCCATTTGCACGTAAAGCGGTTCTCTACTCACCCTTGGTCCATGCCATGGAAATGTTTCGTGCAGGATATTTCGGGAAAGCCGTTCCGACTTTTTGGAGCCTGAGCTATCTCCTCGTGTGGAGTATCGTGATCAACGCGCTTGGCTTGGTTCTGGTGCTCAAGGCGCAGCGTCACATTGAGCTCGAATAGGCAAACGATTAGGGCAAGGTCCTCAGTGCAGACCCACGATCACGTGAGGGATTTTTCCCGCCATCTCGTCAAAGTCGAGCAGGGCCCTGGAGACGAGCAGGACCCTGGCGTCCGTGATGCATGGCCGCTTCGGAGGCGTCTGCGGGTCGGAATGACGATCGTGCTGTTCGTCGTGCCTGTGCTTGCGAGCATCCTCTACAATTTTGTCATCGCCACGCCGCGTTACGCGTCGGAGACGAGTTTCGTCGTTCGTACCGGAAGTCAGTCGTCCAACCGGTTCTCGCTTCCTGGCATCATTCAAACGCCTGGGCAGGATGACAGTGAGGCTATCGTATCGTTCATCGAATCACGCAGCCTGCTGTCGGCCATCGATCGGGATGGCTCTGCGCGCGCGATATTCGCTGCGCGCGGGGTGGATATGTTCAACCGGTTTCCATCTCTTTTCGCGAGCAGCAACAACGAGAGCTTCTACCGACATTTCGGCAAGTATGTTCGTGCCGATTTCGATCGTGCCACCAGCATAACCACGGTCGAGGTTCAGGCGTTCTCCGCCAAGGACGCGCATGATCTGGCGCGGCGTATCGTCTCGGAGTCCGAGGGGCTCGTAAACCGTCTCAGTCAGCGTGCGCGAGGCGGCAGCGTCGAATCTGCCCAACGAGATGTGCGCGAAGCGTCGGCTCATCTCAACGATGTGCTGAGTCGCCTGAACCACCTTCGTGATGAACGCCGGGTGATCGAACCCGAATTGCAGGCCGGTGCTGCGATCAAGCTTTCGTCGAGTACGGAAGACAGGCTTGCGCAGCTCAATGTGGAAATCATGCAAGCGGCGACTTCCGCGCCGCAAAGTCCGTTGCTCAACCAACTGCGGACGCGCCGCGCCGCGACCGAGCGCGAACTCGCAAGGCAAGGTGGCGAGCTTGTGGGAGGACCGACCGCCCTCGCGAGCAGGATGAAGGACATTGAGGAATTGAGTGCTGAGCGGGAGATCGCCGAGAAGCGGCTTCTGGCTGCGAGCTTGAGCCTCGTTGCTGCGCGACGCAGTGCCGATCGCCAGCAGATCTATGTGGAGCGAATTTCTGCTCCTAACCTGCCCGATGAGCCACGCTATCCCCGTGTCTGGCGTAATTTGGGCTTTACGCTGCTCATCTGTTCGGCCTTGCTGTGGATTATGCTTTCGCTGGCGGAACTGGTCGTCGGCGATGAATAGGCTGCTATCCCTCACCCCGGCGCCGCCGCCGTTGCGTGTCGAATCGGCACGAGACCGGATCATAATCTCCGACATCAGCAAGGTTTACGAAACCCAGATGGGCACCAAACAGGTGTTGCAGGGGATCAGCTTTTCGGTCGGGCGTGGCGAGAAAATTGCAGTCCTGGGCCGAAACGGGGCGGGCAAGTCCACGCTGGTCAAGATCGTGGGAGGGGTGGAACGGCCGACATCCGGTTCGATTTCCCGTGGGCTCAGCATGTCTTGGCCCCTGGCGTTCGGCGGCGGCTTCGAAGCCGGCATGACCGGCCTGGACAATATCCGCTTCATCGCACGGCTCTATAACAGG
>JAFKLU010000435.1:0-2900 GCA_017304105.1 Sphingomonadales bacterium | reverse complement strand
GTCGGGATCTCCTGCTTCCCGTCAAATATTATTCGGCGGGTATGCGCGCGAGGCTGGCCTTCGCACTCACTCTGGCGATTGATTTCGAATGCTATCTGATCGACGAGGTGATCGCGGTTGGCGATCAGCGCTTTCACCAGAAATGCCATGACGCACTGTTCGTCGAACGTCGAGATAGCGCGATGATCCTCGTGAGTCACGACATTGGAATTATTCAAGAATACTGCCAAAGTGCGCTTATCCTTAAACGCGGCTACGGGCGCGTATTTAAAGACATAGACTTGGCTATAAGCATCTATGCCACGCTCTAGCCGACGTCCAAAGAACGCGTTGAATTCGCGCCAGATGCTATTCGCCGTGGGTGGGCCGCCCTCACCCAAGAGCATTTTTCTGGTGCATATTGTTACCGACATCCTCCGGCGTGTCTTCGGTGCGGTGACCAACTCCCCTTGCAACACTATGGAGCAACGTGAAGAGCACCGCGCCCCGCCGGGGCCGCATGTCCTTTTTTTCGACGTTCCGGAACATGCCGTATCGGCCTATCTGCATGCCGCAGCCTATCCTCGCCTGCTCGTTCTCGACGACTTCAGGTCGACCGTGCTGTTCAGCATGGCTGCGAGGAATATGCCGTTAGTGGATGCGGTTCGCTTCGTTAGCCAGTCGTTCTGCAGTCTGGAGCCGCTCGTAGCTGACAAGGGCGTGCTCCAAGTAGAGATGCCCGGGAATATGTCGGTGGCCGACTGCCTCGATCTGGTCGCGCGCTTGCTCGGCTTCGAGCCGTTAGCCTGGGAGCCGGCTCGGTCGCAGATGCACCAAGACTATGCGCACTTTTCTCAGGTCGGCGATGCGATTCTTGGCCTTATTCAGTTTGCAAAAGAGGCTGGTCAAATCGCATCGCGTCTCGATGCCAGCGATTTGGTTACCCTCGACCGCCTCTCCAAAGCATATGATCCGGACTACGAAGGAGATGTGTTTTGGCCCGCGGAGATTTTGCTCAGCGGTACGCCTCCGTACAAACCCATAAGCGGAACGATCGAACTCGTCGGCCCGGCGCGCTCCATAACGTTCGGGCCCTATATGCATCTGGCTACAGGCTGTTGGGCGGCAACCTACTCCTTCTTGGCGACCGACGATGGTCCAGGCAACATTTACCTTTTCGATCTTATCGCCGATGGCGAAATCAAGTTCTCGACTCAGGGCCTTATAACCGCCAACGGCAAATACGCAGTTCATTGCGAATTCGAGGTTAGGGATGCACTCCATCCAGTTGAGTTTCGATGCTTCATCGCGGAAGGCCAGGCCGCTAGCAACAAAGGGACATCTGTGACCACGCGGAATATCAAACTGGCGCTGTTCGGCGTGGCGGCCGTGCTGCATCTTTCCGGTTGCGCAACCTTGCCGATCAGCGGGCCCGCTGGTGCGGAGGTTCGGAAGTCCGGTCGAGCGGGATCCTTCAAGCTCGTCGAAGTCGATGCACCGGCCGCGATTCCAGCAATGGATCAACTCGCCCAAGCCGCTGCGTTGCCGCCTCCCGTGGCGCCTGTCGCTAACGCCATCGCACCGGGCGACGTCATTAGCGTCACGATATATGAAGTGGGTGTTCGCCTCTTTTCCGGTGCAGGCTCGGCCGGACAAGGGACGATGCAGCAGTTCGATCCGTCCGCGCGCGGCGAACGGATCGCATCCCTGACGGTGGATGAGCAGGGTAGCATACGTCTTCCCTATATCGGCACGGTGCAGGCAGCCGGCTTGACGACGACGCAACTCGCCAGCGAGATCGAACGGCGGCTTCGGGGCAAGTCTGAATCGCCTCAGGTCACCGTCCTGATCGAGCAGCAGATCGGCGGTTCCGTCATTGTGAGCGGGGAAGTCTCGCGACCGGGCAGAGTCCCTTTAACCGGGGCGCGCGAGCGGCTGCTCGACATCGTCTCTCTCGCTGGAGGATATCGCGGCCGGGAGTCCGAGCTGATGGTGCGCATCGAGCGCGCAGGAGTCGCGGCCGAAGCGATGTTGTCCGATCTCACTTATGATAATTTGGGCGGGGCAGCCGTGGCTGCGGGCGATCGAGTGGACATCATCTATCGTCCTCGTTCCTATTCTATCCTCGGAACCGCCAACAAGATTGACCACTTCACATTCCCCACCCCTAATGTCTCACTCGTTGAGGCGATCGCGAAAGCTGGAGGAATGAATGACAACCTCGCCGATCCGGCTGCCGTATTCGTCTTCCGTTTCGAAAATGATGGAAATAGCGAAATACCCGTCGTGTATCATATGAACATGCTTCGGCCATTGTCCTATCTTCTGTCGCAAAAGTTCATGCTGCGGGATAAAGACGTGATCTATGTCGCGGGCGCGGCCGCCAACCGGCCCTCCAAGCTCGTTCGGATCATCAGTGAACTGTTCACGCCGGCGTTGTTGACGCGTCAACTCGCCAATTAGCTCGGGCAACGGCAGAAGTGTCGAATCGGACTGAGGTAGACGACTTATTGCTCGATGTTAGTCGGCTGCTCTGGCGCGCCTGGGAAGGCAAGCTACCGACCGGGATAGATCGCACCTGCCTTGCTTATGTTGGGCATTATCGCAACCGGGCGCGGGCGGTTGTCCAGCGAGGTGGGGCAACAAGGGTCCTATCGCCAGGACTGTCTAAAAGTATTTTCGATGTCCTGTTGATGAGCCATGCTGGGGATACCGGCCAGCGGCTATGGCGATTGGCGCTGCGCGGTTTCCTGCCGATGATGTTCGGCGGAAGAGGCGTTCGCGGTCTTAAAGGCCGCCTCTATCTCAATGTCGGCCATACTGGCCTTGACCGCCCTGGTCACACCCAATGGATCGCCCGCACAGGCGTTCGTCCGATTTATTTCGTTCACGATCTCATTCCGCTCACCCATCCCGAGTTC
>JAFKLU010000434.1 GCA_017304105.1 Sphingomonadales bacterium | reverse complement strand
GATTGCGGGCATGTTCTCGGCGCGCGGCTACAATATCGAGAGCCTGACCGTGGCGGACGTGAGCGAGGACCATCGCATCAGCCGCATCACCGTCGTGACCAAGGGCCCGCCGCGCGTGATCGACCAGATCATCGCCCAGCTCGACCGGCTCGTGCCGGTGCACAAGGTCGTCGACCTCACGGACATCGGCCCGTTCGTCGAGCGCGAGCTGGCGCTGGTGAAGGTCGCCGGCACCGGCGAGGCGCGCATCGAGGCGCTGCGGCTGGCGGACGTGTTCCGCGCCAAGGTGGTCGATACAACGCTCGAAAGCTTCGTGTTCGAGATCACCGGCCCGACCAGCAAGGTGGACACCTTCGTCGGCCTGATGCGCGAGCTTGGCCTCGTGGAGGTCGGCCGCACCGGCGTGGTGGGCATGCTGCGCGGCGTGGTCGCCTGACAATCGATTTTTTTACCGTCACCCCGGCTTAGCCTGGGTCTCATCCCGCACCAGATCCCAGCTTTTGCTGGGAGGACGAATAAGAGAAGGATTTGGGGAATGCGTGTTTATTACGATCGCGATGCCGACATCGGCCTCATCAAGGGCAAGAAGGTCGCCATTCTCGGTTATGGCAGCCAGGGCCATGCCCATGCGCAGAATCTGCGCGATTCGGGCGTTGCGGAAGTCGCGATCGCGCTGCGTCCCGGCTCGGCCAGCGCCAAGAAGGCCGAAGGCGCGGGCTTCAAGGTGCTTGCCAATGCCGAGGCGGCGAAGTGGGCAGACGTGCTCATGATCCTGGCGCCCGACGAGCATCAGGCGGCGATCTATGAGAACGACATCAAGGGCAATCTGCGCCCCGGCGCCGCGCTCGCCTTCGCGCACGGCCTCAACGTGCACTTCGGCCTGATCGAGCCGCCGGCAGATGTCGACGTCATCACGATCGCGCCCAAGGGCCCGGGTCACACGGTGCGCAGCGAGTATAAGCGCGGCGGCGGCGTGCCCTGCCTCATCGCCGTCCACCAGGACGCGACCGGCAATGCACACGACATCGCCCTCTCCTACGCCTCGGGCGTGGGCGGCGGCCGCTCGGGCATCATCGAGACCAACTTCAAGGAAGAGTGCGAGACCGACCTGTTCGGCGAGCAGGCGGTGCTGTGCGGCGGCATCACCCACCTCATCCAGGCCGGTTTCGAGACGCTGGTGGAAGCCGGTTACGCGCCGGAAATGGCCTATTTCGAGTGCCTCCACGAGACCAAGCTGATCGTCGACCTGCTCTATGAGGGCGGCATCGCCAACATGCGCTACTCGATCTCGAACACCGCTGAATATGGCGACATCGTGACCGGCCCGCGCATCATCACGGAAGAGACCAAGGCGGAGATGAAGCGCGTGCTCGCCGACATCCAGTCGGGCCGTTTCGTCAAGAACTTCGTGCTCGACAACCGCGCCGGCCAGCCCGAGCTGAAGGCATCGCGCAAGGCCGCCGCGGCCCACCCGATCGAGCAGACCGGCGCCCAGCTGCGCGCCATGATGCCCTGGATCGGCGCCAACAAGCTGGTGGACCAGGAAAAGAACTGATCCTTCGGCCTCGGCCGGATCAAAAGGGGGCGGCGGACTTCGGGTTCGCCGCCCTTTTTTTTGTGGGCTGAGCCATCGAACGCGGTTCGTGGGAAAACGCTCGTCCGAGCGATCCCGGCCTCTCTACCCTTTTCAGGATACGGCCCGCGCCAACCGCTCCCACAGCGCGCGATCCCACCGCCCCCGCGCCGCGCCCGATGGCGATGGCAGCACAAACAGCCGCGTCGCCCCGATTTTCTCCTCCTGCTCGCCGAGCGCGATCTTCCCCGTCGGGCGACCGAGAAAGCCGCTCGCCGCCTTCTTGCTGGTGAAGGCGAGCATGGCTGGCGCATGGGCCTCGATCTTTTCCGCGAGGGCAGCCGCATCGAAGGCGTCGCCGGGCAGCTGCGCATCATTGCCGAAGTGGCGCTTGGCCAGATCGGTCAGGCCGATGCCATGATCCAGCAGCCGCGCATAGTCGTCCGGCGCGAAGCGGGTGGGCGTGAGGCCCACTTCATGCAGCGTTCGCCAGAAGAGATTGTTCGGATGCGCATAATAAGCGCGATCCTGCGCGGAGCGGCGGCCAAGCGCGGTGCCGCAGAAGACCAGCTTGAGACCCGGCGCGAGCAGATCCGGCACCAGATGGGCTTCGGGCAAGAGGCCGAAGGATGGCAGTTCCGACATGAGACGAACATAGAAGCGAACAAGCAGATGAAAAGCATCGACGATCCCTGATGACAGAATCAACGCGGCCGCTATGGTTAGCGGCGCCGCCCCCAATCAGAACCGGCAGAATCGACTAGGAGACCAGATATGCGCCTCATCCATGCCGCACTCCCCGCCCTCATGCTCACCGGCCTCGCCGGCGCGCTGATCGCCCAGCCCGGCAAGCCCGATCCGGCAGCCGTCACGGGCGGTGCTTATACCGTCGATCCCGGCCACACGCTGGTGAAGTGGGAAGTCGACCATCTCGGCTTCACGCCTTATTTTGGCCTGTTCGGCGACATCACCGGCACGCTGCAGCTCGACCCCAAGAACCCGTCGGCCGCCAAGGTGGACATCACCATCCCGGTCTCGAAGGTGACGACGGCGAGCGCCGGCCTCACCAAGCATCTGCTCAAGCCCGCTGAGGCCGGCAAGTCCGCTGACTTCTTCGGCGCCACGCCCGCTGATGCCAAGTTCGTCTCCACCAGCGTCGCGGCGAATGGCCAGAACGCCACGATCACCGGCAATCTGACGCTCAACGGCGTCACCAAGCCGGTCACGCTCGCCGCCAAATTCTATGGCGCCGGCAAGAGCCCGATGGGTGGCAAGGAGAATATCGGCTTCACCGCGACCGGCGCGATCAAGCGCAGCGAGTTCAACATCGCCTACGGCCTGCCGATGGTGGGCGACGAAGTGAAGCTCGAAATCGTCGCCGCTTTCACGAAGTAATCAGGAATGTGCGCCGGCCGGTGACGCGATCACCGGTCGGCCGCAGCCGATCGCCGCCAAATGATCGCGGCGCATCGCGATCGTTTCACTGCCCCGGAAGTTGGGCGTGACGGGATGGACCCCGAGCGGCCAGAACTGGCTGCGGTCCATGATCGCTACCGTCGTTGTAGCGCAGAGCCGGTCAAGCTGGGCGCGGCTCAGCATCTGCAGTGCCATCACCGCCGGACGGCTGAACTGCCCCTGATCGAAGCGGGCCAGATCGGTCATGTAATAGCCCCCGCGCATGTCCACGAGCACGACATCGGCGTCGGCGGCACGGATCGCCGCCATGGTGCGGGCATAGCCGCGCACATAGCGCTCACTATCCTGAAGAAGCCAGATGCCGGACAGCAGCGCCAGCACGGCCGACGCGCCGATGAGCAGGCGCTGCGGACTCCCCTGCGGCACCGCCGCCCGCCAGCCAAGGCCCGCGAGCAGGCACAGCGCGCCGATCTGCCCGTGCATGTAGCGGAAGCCCCAGCCATAGCCCTGATACAGCGAGAGCGCCAAGCCGCCGAGCACACCAAGCCCCAGCGGCAGGACGATCGGCACCTCCCGCAGCAGGGCGCGCCAGCGCACCGCCCGCAGCGAGAGCGCGGCCAGCGGCAGCAGCAGCAGATTGTTCCAGGCGACCAGCCGCGCGATGTTCAGCAGCGGCTCCCATTGGTCCAGCCGCCCGAACAGGCTGGTGAGCTTGTCGAGAATGCCATTGGTGCGGTGCGCGTCGCTCGGCGGCGGCGCGCCGACCAGATCGATCAGCACCATCGGCCATAGCCGCGCCCAGACGATCATCATGGCGAGCGCAACCGCGGCATGGAAGGCGGCCGCGCCCCAGCGCCGCTTGGCGGCCATCCAGAGGATGAACGGGCCGATGAACAACAAGGGGAAATGCCACTGGTGCAACCCCGCCGCCAGCAGCGCGACGATCGCCGCCAGCGCGTGGCCGAGCCTGTCGCCGCGCAGGACGAACGCCAGCCAGAGCATGTTGAATGCGAAATGGCTGGTCATGGCGTAGGGCGTCATCGCCGTGGCGACGAGTTGCGCCGAGGTGAGCGCCATCACCATGGTCACGAGCACGGCGTCCCGCCGGTCCGGCATCAGCTTGCGCGCGACATGCCAGAGCGCGACGAGGCCCACGCCGAGCGTGACCGGCGCCGCCAGATCCGCACTCCCAAGCCGGATGAACAGGGCTCGGATCGCGGCATGGACAGGCAGGTAAATGGAGGTCCAGTGCGTGTCCGCGCCGTAAGGGCTGTAGAATTCCGGCATCAGCGCGCGGCTGAAGGGCAGCCACTCGGCCGGGATCGGCCAGCCCACGCGGCCCTGCGCCAGATAGGCACCGGCCAGTTCCACCATCACCTCATCGCGTGAGGGGCTGTAGCCGTGGAAGACAAGGCTGCGGCCGAGCCATCCGGCCAGCACGGCAAGCAATATCCCTGCGGCGATGAAGGCACCGTGCGACGCTGGAGGGCCCATGGCGCGGGAAGACTGCCGGGACTTCCACGCCCAGGCTGCCAGCCCCGCCAGCGCCAGGGCCTGCAAATCCAGGACCCACATGTCCTGCCGCGCGAAGAAATAGTCCGACAGGCCGGGGAAACGCGCGCCGCGAACATGCCAGAGCCACCCCTCCAGCGACAGGACCAGCATCGTCAGCGCTCCCAGCCCCAGCGCCGAAACCAGCGCGGGCCGCCGGTCAGATGATGGGGACATTGCCGCCAAGCGTAAGATCGGCGCGCACGAACAGGCCGTCCAGCTCCACCAGCAACGGGAAATGGCCCTTGTTGTTCGCAAACATCGCGTTGGGCACGAAACCGGCTTCGCCCAGCAGCGCGATCATCGTGCGGAAATCGGTGGCGCCGGCATAAAGGGGGCGCACGGCAAGCTCCGTCTGCACGCCCACCATCTCGCCCAGCACCTTGCTCGCGCCCGAGCAGACCTGCGCGTCGTGACCCTGCGTGTCCATCTTGAGCAGGATCGCCTTGGCTTCCTTCGCGGGCGCGAGATCAGGCCACAGACGGTCGAGGCGCGCGCAGGGCACATGAACCGTAGAGGTGACGGCAGTCCGATCGGCAAAGATCGGTTCCAGCCCCTGCCCCGGCACGTTCAGCGAACTGAACTGATCGGCCGCCATGATGTGGAACTCGGCCTCGCCGTCGCGGTCGGACAGGGCCATGTTATAGACGTGCCAGTTGCCGTCCTTGCTGGCGACCTTCTCCAACTCGCGGCAGACGCCCGGATTGGGCTCGAACGACAGGATCGTGCCGCGGAAGCCGACATCATGGCGCAGCATCGTCGCATATTGGCCGGCATTGGCGCCGACATCGATCACGCAATCAATACCGAAATGCGCGACCATGCGCCGCAGCGCGACAATCTCGCCATATTGGTGCTGCCGGCCGACAAGGCCGAGGCGGACGGCGAGCCAGCGATCGCGCAGCGCGCGGCGGTAACGGGCGAAGCGGCTCATGCGGCGCGCCGTGCCTCGAATCGCGCACGGGCGGAGAGATAGGCCTGCTCGGTCTGCTCTGCCGCCTTGTCCCACCCGGCCATGGCCTCGCCATGCGCCAGAGCGGTTGCACCTGCCTCTTTACGGCGCTTTTCGTCAATCAGAAGCTGGCGCAACGCCACTGTCAAAGCCTCTGCATTTCCCGCCGGAAAGCGCGAGGCGACGCCCTCTGGAAGCTCGCCGAACATACCCGCATCGCTGGTTACCATGGCGGCGCCATAGCGCAGCGCGGAGAGGAAGGCACCGCTGGAATCGATTGCGCGATAAGGAAAGACAATGATGTCGGCGGCGCGCAGATGCGCATCGAGCCGCTGCTCGGTCAGGAAGCTCAGATCCGTGACGAGATTGCCGCCAAAGCCGCCGCCATCGATCGCGCCGGTAAACGCCTCGACCGGCATGAACGGCTTGCCGGCAATGGCCATCTCGAAGTCCAGGCCATCCTCCCGCCAGAGCGTGAGGCAGGCCTGCACGAGCAGGTCCAGCCCTTTATAGGGCCGAATCGTGCCGAAGAAGAGAATGCGCGGCCGATCCGACTTCGGCACGGCGGCGAGATCCTCCGCGCCCGCCTCGCGCAATCGCATGGGCGGATGCGGCACGATGTGGATCAGCGAATCGTCTATCCCCTGAGCGAGCAGCGCATCGCGCGTGGGCTCGCCATGCACGATGAGCCCGTCGAACTGGCGGAGCAGCGCGCCATAGCCCCTGCCCTGCGCGCTCGTGGCGCGGTCGCCGTGGAAAGGCTGGGCATTGTGAACGGTGTGGAGAAGCGCTGCCTTGCCGGCGAGGCGACGCAACAGCCAGCCATCGGCCATGGCGAAGGGTAGCCACTGGAAATGCGCGATGTCGCCATCGAGGCCGTTCAGCGAACCGAGCCGCGCATCGAGCGCATAATCGGCCGCCTTGGCCGCCTGCCCGAGCTTGCCCTCGCCCAGCACCGGCCGCAGCCGCTCGCCGAGGCGGAAGAAGCGCGGAACATAAGTGTAGCGCCGGGGCACGATGGCGTCAGTCGGGCGCATGGGCCGGCCGACAAGGGTCACTTCATGGCCCCGCGCGGCAATGGCCTCGCACAGCCCGTCGTCATAGCGCGGCGTGAACAGCGAGGGGTCGATCATCGCGATCTTCATGCAGGCCGCTCCTCTCCCAGTCGCGCCAGCATGCGGCCGTGGACGAGACCCAGCGCGAGATGGACAAAGGCATAGAGCGAAACGAAGGCGAGCGACAAGCCGCCACCCAGCGCCACCGCGGCAGGAACGCTGAGCAGGCTGCCGAGCAGAAACGCGAAGGACGGCGGCACCAGCGCGCCGAAGCGGCCGAGCCCGTTCTGGACATAGACCGAGACGCAGATGAGCGCGAGGCCGAGCAGGAGAATCGCCATTGCCGCGATTTCAGCCATATCCAGCGCGAGATTGCCATCGAATATCAACCGCGCGAGCGGCGATCCGACGAGCAGCAGCCCCAGCGCCGCGAGCAGGGCGACGCCCATCGACAAGGCGAGGCAGCGGCGCAGGCCGGTGCGGAAATCGGCCATGGCGCCGCCGAACCATGCCCGGGTGAGGCGCGGCAACATGGTCTCGATGATGGCGCGTATCACGGCCGACAAGGCGCGCGAAACCTTGAACACGAAGTCGAACAGGAGCAGCGGCCGGGGGTCATGAGTCGCCGCCGTAATGGTGAAATAAGGCGCATTGTAGGCGGCGACGTCGAACAGGGTGAGCGCGCCGGTGCGGCCGAAATCGGCGAGATAATGCGCGCGGACATGCGCGCCCCCCTGCCCCGCCGCAAGCCATTGGGCCGGCGCCATGGCCAGCGAGCGGTGGATGGTCGCCATGCCGAGCCAGAGCAGCGCCAGCGAAATGGCGAGCTGGAGCAGCACGGAGTCGAGGATCGGCAGCCCGACGAGCGACGCGACCAGAAGCGCGACGCCCAGGATGCGCCGGACGAAATCCACGCCCTCCCACCACAGATTATGATCGAGCGCCGCCAGCACGCGCTTGGCGAGCACCGCCAGCAGGTTGAGCGCGCTGACGCCGTAAAAGGCGATGAACAGGCCCGGATGGCTGGTGGAGATGAGCCCGGCGGCGATGCCCAGCGCGATGAGGCAGGCGCCAAGCGC
>JAFKLU010000433.1 GCA_017304105.1 Sphingomonadales bacterium | reverse complement strand
GCCGGGGCGCGAGGCGGGCGAACAGCGCGAGGCTGACCGGCAGCAGATGCGCGAAGCCGATCGAGTTCAGGATGTGGAACATGACCGGCCAGAACAGGCCGATTTTCCCGTCAGCACCGTCCGTGGACGCGGCCATGAACAGGCACAGCATTCCCCCAATCGAGAAAACTGAGCCGATGATCATCTTGCTAAGCTCATCGGGCTCGGTGCGATGGCGGCCGTACCAGCGATAGAAAAGCGCCACGACGGCTAGGAAGCTCACCGAAACGATCGAGTCGAGCGTCACCAGGAAGGATGTGGGCAGGCGCGTGCCGAAGAAATTGAGATCGAAGCTCTGGTCGCCCCAGATCAGATAGGCATTGAAGATCTGATTGTTGGGAACGATGGCGACGGCCATGACCGGGATCAGCACGAGCACGGCGGCCAGGGCCAACCAGTCCTGACGCGTCATCGCGTCGCGCGGCGCGGCCTTGGCCTCTGCACCTTGGGGCGCGAAGTGCTCGGCGGGCAGATATTTCTGCCCGGCAAGGTAGATCGCCAGGCCGATCAACATGCCGACGCCTGCCGCTCCGAAGCCCCAGTGCCAGCCGACCTTCTCGCCCAGCGAACCGACGATCAGCGGCGAGGCGATGACGCCCGCGTTGATACCCAGATAGAAGATCTGGAAGGCGTCCGCCCGGCGCAGATCATCCGGCTTGTAAAGCGCGCCGACCTGACTGGCGATATTGCCCTTGAACATTCCCGCGCCCAGAATCATGCACAGCAGTGCCAGCAGGAAGCTGGTCTCGAAGGCCATGAGGAAATGGCCGATCGACATGGTGACGGCGCCGAGCAGCACGGTCCGGCGCTTGCCGAGCACCCGGTCCGCGAGCAGACCGCCCAGGATCGGCGTCAGATAGACGCAGGCGGCATAGGTGCCGAAGATCGCCGAGGCGAGCGGCTGCCCTTCCAGTCCCCGATAGAGCGGCAGCGAGCGGAACGCGTCGAGCAGCGCGACATTCTCGATCTGGCCCGGCAACAGCAGATATTTGACCATGTAGAGCACGAGCAGCGTCTGCATGCCGTAATAGGAGAAGCGCTCCCACGCCTCGGCAAAGGCAAGATAGCCCAGCCCCTTAGGGTGGCCCAGAAAGGCGCGATCGGCATGGTCGGCAATGGTGAGCGACGGGGTCGCCTCGGCAGTGGTCATCAGTGGCGGGTTCCGGGGAAGCCTGTTGGGAAGCAGGGTTAGAGGGCGGATTTGAGCCGATTGCAAGCGTCGCAATCGAGGGGTTTCCGGGCCGCGGTTGCGCGCAATTTTGTTTCCCGCGGGGCCGGGAATGCGCACGCTGCAGAACGCGCCCCTCATTGCTGGCCGGAGGGGAATATCTTGCGGACTGCCGCGCAGAGCCATAGGGGCCGGGCGATCCTCAGGGAAAGTCTGTCATTTGTCGTCCCCGTCGCGCCGCACCGTCTATCTCATGCTCGTGCTGGTCATGCTGATGTGGTCAGGCAACAGCATCGTGGCGCGCGCGATCCATGCGGAGGTGCCGCCCTTCACGCTCGCCTTCTGGCGCTGGGCGGGGGCATCGCTGATCGCGGTGCCGCTCGCATGGCGGCATATCATGGCGGACCGCGAGACGATCGCGCGGCGATGGCCCACGATCCTGCTGCTTGGACTGGTGGGCGTGGGGTCGTTCAACGCCTTCATGTATTCCGGGCTGCAATATACCACCGCGGCGAACAGCCTGCTTGTGCAGGCGGCAATCCCCGCGCTGGTGCTGCTCTTCGATTTCCTGCTGTTCCGCGTGGCGCCGCGCCTCGCGCAGATATTTGGATGCATCCTCGCTGCCTTCGGGGTGCTCATCATCATCTTCCGGGGCGATCCGGCCGCGATGGCTTCGCTGCATTTCAACGTTGGCGACCTGCTGGTGCTGTGCGCCGTCGTGCTCTGGTCGCTCTATACGGTCCTGCTGCGCACAAAGCCCGCGATCCACGGCCTGAGCTTCCTCGCGCTCACTATCCTGATAGGTACCGTGGTGATGGCGCCCTTCTCCGTCCATGAATTGCAGAGCCGGGACGTGATCCTGACGCCGGGCGTGCTGGCGGGCATTGCCTATGTCAGCATCCTGCCCTCGGTCATCGCCTATTTCCTCTACAATCTGGCGGTGGAGACGATTGGTGCCGGGGACGCGGGGAATGTGGTGAACCTGCAGCCGCTGTTCGGCGCGCTGCTCGCCTCGCTGGTGCTGGGAGAGCCGATCCATGGCTATCATCTGTTTGGCATGGCGGTGATCCTCGCGGGTATCGGCATTCCGCTGCTCTTGCCTGCGGCCGCCCCGGCTCCCGCGCGCTGAGCGGGAGGATTCCGATGCTTTTCCTTGCACGCAATTTCCGGCTGGTCTCCCCTGCGCCGGGTCTGCGGCGCTTCGCACCACAAGTGCTAAACAAGCGCGCTCGCAGCCGCTAGAGTCCCCGGCAATGAGTGATTCCCCCGCAGATCCGGGCTTCGACCTGGGCGAACCGCCGGCGCCGCCGAAGCAGACGGCCTATCGCGTGCTGGCGCGCGCCTATCGTCCGCAGACCTTTGCCGAGCTGATCGGCCAGGAGGCGATGGTGCGCACCCTCGCCAATGCCATCCGGCGCGACAGGCTGCCGCACGCCTTCCTGATGACCGGCGTGCGCGGGGTGGGCAAGACGTCCACGGCGCGGCTCATCGCCAAGGCGCTGAACTGCGTGGGGCCGGACGGGCAGGGCGGGCCGACCATCGATCCGTGCGGCGTGTGCGAGCCGTGCCGGGCCATTGCCGATGGGCGGCACATCGACGTTGTGGAGATGGACGCCGCGAGCCACACCGGCGTGGACGACGTGCGCGAGATCATCGAGGCGGTGCGCTATGCTGCCGTTTCCGCGCGGTTCAAAATCTACATCATCGACGAAGTTCACATGCTGTCGCGCAATGCTTTCAACGCGTTGCTGAAGACACTTGAGGAGCCGCCAGAGCATGTGAAGTTCCTGTTCGCCACGACTGAGGTGAACAAGGTGCCGATCACGGTGCTTTCCCGCTGCCAGCGCTTCGACCTGCGCCGCATTCCGGTGGAGTTGCTCGTCGAGAATTTCCGTATGATCTGCGGGAAGGAAGGCGTGGAGGCGGAGGAAGACGCGCTGCGCCTCATCGCCACGGCGGCGGAAGGCTCTGCGCGCGATGGCCAATCGATCCTCGATCAGGCGATCGCCCATGCCGAGACGGTCGACGGCCGGCCCTATGTGCGGGCCGATCAGGTGCGCGAAATGCTGGGCCTCTCCGACCGGGGCGCGACAAGGCGCCTGTTCGGCCAGATCCTCGATGGGGACGCGCCGGCTCTGTTGGCGACGCTCGCCGAGCAGGAGTCGCTCGGCGTCGAGCCGGTGGCGACGGTGAATGCGCTGCTGGAGCTTATCCACGGCGTCACCACCGCCAAGGCCGGGCGCGGCGCGGGGCTCGACCGGCTGGCCGAGGCCGAGCGCGCGGCCGTCGCGGGATGGGCGGAGGAACTGAGCTTTCCGGTGCGGCATCGCCTCTGGCAGTTGCTCCTGAAGGGGCATGCCGAAGTGGTCGCGGCGGCGCGGCCGCATGCGGCCTGCGAGATGGCGCTGCTGCGGCTCGTCCATGCCGCCTCCATGCCCGATCCGCTGGAACTGGCGCGGATGATCCGAGAGGGCGGGGCGGGATCGCCGGCTCCGGCGCTCGCGTCCGGCGGCGGGGCGTCCATGCCGTTCGCCAGCGCCCCCGCACCGATGCTGCAGAGCCCGGTTGAACCTGAAGCTCCGGTCGCCGCCTTTCCCGAGGATTTCCGGGCGCTCGTGCAGATTGTCCGCACAAAATTCGCTACGATGGCGTATGATCTGGAAAATGATCACGGATTGGTGCGCTATGAACCGCCGCTGCTCGTGCTCAAGCCGCCGCGACCGATTGATCTGCGCCAGCTGACCGACGCGATCAACAAGGCGACGGGGCAGCTCTGGACGGTCGAACTGTCGGATGGTCCGGCTGAACCGACTTTGTATGAGCAGGATCAGGCGGCGCGCAAGGCCCGCGAGGACGCGATGCGCGCGACGCCGATCGTCGCCGCGGCGCTGGAGGCTTTTCCGGGCGCGACCTTTGTCGAGCCCGACAGCAATTGAATGGAGAGACAAGAGATGAAGGATCTCAATGACATCCTCGGCATGGCTTCGCGCGTGCAGGAGGAGATGCAGAAGGCCCAGGCCGAGCTCGACAATGTCGAGGTGGAGGGCGTCTCGGGCGGTGGCCTGGTCAAGGTGCGCGCCTCGGCGAAGGGGCGGATCATCGGCCTCGACATCGCCGAGAGCCTGATTGATCCCAAGGACAAGACGATGCTCGAGGATCTGGTCGTCGCCGCGTTCAACGACGCGCGCGCCAAGGCCGACGAGGCCGCGCAGGCGCAGATGAGCAAGATGGCGAGCGGCATCCCCCTTCCTCCGGGGTTCAAACTGCCTTTCTGATCAAGACGCGAGCGCAACAGGCGTCTAGTTTCGCTTTGGGGCGTTTATTGGACGAGACTTGCCGCGCTGCTGCGCCGCAGCATTGAAACGCAGCGGTCGATGCCCGATATGAGGGGCAAGTCAGCGGAAGGTCGTTTCGCTTCCGCTTGAGAATTTTGGAGTTAGCATGGACCTAGAACTGCCCCTCTTGCCGCTGCGGGACATCGTCGTTTTCCCGCAGATGATCGTGCCGCTGTTCGTGGGGCGCGACAAGAGTGTGACGGCGCTCGAAAAGGCGATGTCGGGGGACAAGGACATCTTCCTGGTGGCCCAGCTCGATCCGAGCGAGGACGACCCTGACCGCGACGCGCTCTACGACATGGGCGTCATCGCCAGCATCGTGCAGATGCTGAAGCTGCCGGACGGCAATGTCCGCGTGCTGGTCGAGGGCAAGCAGCGCGCGTCGCTGATCGCGCTGTCGAGCGACGAGGACCATATGGTCGCCACGGTGCGGCCGCATGAGGATGTGGAGGTCACCGGCACCGAGGTCGAGGCTATGATGCGCTCGGTCACGGACCAGTTCGAGAACTACGCCAAGCTCAACAAGAAGCTGCCGGCCGAAACCGCGGTGCAGCTGCGGGAGATCACAGAATCTGGCCGCCTGTCGGACTTTGTCGCCGCCAACCTTGCGGTGAAGGTGGCGGACAAGCAGGCGCTGCTGGTCGAGGCCCATCCGCTCAAGCGGCTGGAGATGGTGTTCGCCTTCATGGAGGGCGAGCTCGGCGTGCTGCAGGTCGAGAAGAAGATCCGCGGGCGCGTGAAGCGCCAGATGGAGAAGACGCAGCGCGAATATTATCTGAATGAGCAGCTCAAGGCGATCCAGCGCGAGTTGGGCGGCGGCGAGGGCGAGGAGGGCGATGAGCTTTCCGAACTCACCGACAAGATCAAGAAGCTGAGGCTCAGCAAGGAAGCGCGCGCGAAGGCAGAGACCGAGCTCAAGAAGCTGCGGGCCATGCAGCCCATGTCGGCGGAAGCGACGGTCGTGCGCAATTATCTCGATGCGCTGCTCGGGCTGCCCTGGGGCAAGAAGAGCAAGCTCAAGAAGGATCTGGTCAAGGCGCAGCAGGTGCTCGACGCGGATCACTTCGCGCTCGACAAGGTCAAGGACCGGATCGTCGAATATCTGGCGGTGCAGGCGCGCTCGGACAAGCTCAAGGGCCCGATCCTGTGCCTCGTCGGCCCTCCGGGCGTCGGCAAGACCTCGCTCGGCCGCTCGATCGCGAAGGCGACGGGGCGCGAATTCGTGCGCCAGTCGCTGGGCGGCGTGCGCGACGAGGCCGAGATTCGCGGCCACCGGCGCACCTATATCGGCTCGATGCCGGGCAAGATCGCGGCCAACCTGAAGAAGGCCGGCTCGATGAACCCGCTCGTGCTGCTCGACGAGATCGACAAGCTGGGCCAGGACTTCCGCGGCGATCCGGCCTCGGCGCTGCTGGAAGTGCTCGACCCGGAGCAGAACAACAAGTTCCAGGACCATTATCTGGAGATCGACCTCGATCTTTCGGACGTGATGTTCGTCACCACCGCGAACAGCCTCAATCTGCCGCAGGCGCTGCTCGATCGCATGGAGATCATCCGGCTTGAGGGCTATACCGAGGACGAGAAGGTCGAGATTGCCAAGCAGCATCTGATCGACAAGCAGATCGAAGCGCACGGCCTGAAGGAAGGCGAGTTCCGCATCGAGGAAAGCGCGCTGCGCGACCTCATCCGCTACTATACCCGCGAGGCGGGCGTGCGCACGCTGGAGCGCGAGATCGCGCGGCTGGCCCGCAAGGCGCTGCGCAAGATCCTGGAAGGCAAGGCGCAGAACATCGTCGTAACGCCGGACAATCTCGGCGAGTTCGCGGGCGTGCGCAAGTTCCGCCACGGCATCTCCGAGGAGGAGAACCAGATCGGCGCCGTTACCGGCCTCGCCTGGACCGAGGTGGGCGGCGAGCTGCTCACGATCGAATCGGTGACGGTGCCCGGCAAGGGGGCGATCAAGACCACCGGCAAGCTCGGCGATGTGATGAACGAGTCGGTGCAGGCGGCCTTCTCCTACGTGAAGGCGCGCGCTCCGGCCTATGGCATCAAGCCGAGCATCTTCCAGCGCAAGGATATCCACATCCACTTGCCGGAAGGCGCCGTGCCCAAGGACGGGCCGAGCGCGGGCATCGGCATGGTGACCTCGATCGTCTCGACGCTGACCGGCATCGCCATCCACAAGGACGTGGCGATGACGGGCGAAGTGACGCTGCGCGGCCGCGTTCTCCCGATCGGCGGCCTTAAGGAAAAGCTGCTCGCGGCGCTGCGCGGCGGCATCAAGACGGTGCTCATCCCGCAGGAGAATGAGAAGGATCTCACTGAAATCCCGGCCAATATCCGGGAAGGGCTCGAGATTCTGCCCGTGACCCATGTCGATCAGGTGCTTGCGCGCGCGCTGGTCTCGCCGCTGACGCCGATTGACTGGTCGGAGGCGGACGATCTCGCCGCCCAGCCGCCGACGGGCATTGTGCCCGAGATTGGCCTATCGTCGCGTCACTAAGTCCTTCGCCGGGCAGCCTGATCCTCCGAAAAGCGGGGGTGGGTTGCCCGGTAATAGGAATTTTACCACGCCACGCGCCAGCTGACCCGAAAATCCGACGAAAAACGGCGGTTTGAAGGCGTTTTCCGCGCAAAACTCTTTGACTCATTGGCGGTTTAGCGCCTTTATGCCGGCCTTCGTCGCTCGATTCCCACCCACAACACACTCAAGAAGGGGGTTCCCCAGGCATGAACAAGCAGGATCTCATCGGTTCGGTCGCGGACCAGAGCGGCCTCACCAAGGCTGACGCCGGCAAGGCTGTCGAGGCCGTTTTCGAAGCGATCACCGAAGCTCTGAAGAAGGGTGATGAGGTGCGTCTCGTCGGGTTCGGCACTTTCTCGGTTTCCAAGCGCAAGGCGTCGACCGGTCGCAATCCGCGCACCGGCGAGACGATGGCGATCAAGGCGTCCAGCCAGCCGAAGTTCAAGGCAGGCAAGGGCCTGAAGGATTCGGTCAACTAAGACCGCCGCGATCGGCGCCCTGGCCAGGCTGGGGCGTCGGCCGCCTCATAGGGCGCACATGCAAAGCGACGTCATGTGCGTATCGGGAGG
>JAFKLU010000451.1 GCA_017304105.1 Sphingomonadales bacterium | reverse complement strand
TCGTCGCCGAACTGGCTGGCGCGGAACAGCACCATCGGCACCGGCGCCCAGTCCTCGTCCACCGGCTCGCCCTTGGGCTGCTCCAGCGTGCCCTCATAGATGAGGCCCATGTCCGTCAGCCGGTCGATCGCCGCCTCGACCTTGCCGGTGCGCTGCATCACCGCCTCGGACGAGAACAGGTCGTGATGGATGCCGAGCAGGGCGAGGTCCGCGCGGATCATGTCCATCATCGCGTCGACAGCGCGGGTGCGGAACAGCTCCAGCCAGTGCTCGTCGGTGGCCTGCGCATATTTGTCGCCAAATTCGGCGGCCAGCGCCTGGCCGATTGGCACGAGATAGTCGCCCGGATAAAAGCCCTCCGGGATCTCGCCGATATCCTCGCCGAGCGCCTGGCGGTAGCGCAGGTGCACCGAGCGGGCGAGCGTCTCCACCTGGCTGCCGGCATCGTTGATATAATATTCGCGGGTTACCTCATAGCCGGCGAAGCCCAGCAGGCTGGCGAGCGCATCGCCCACCACTGCGCCCCCTGCGCATGGACAGTCGCCAGCTCGCTTTCCCATGCGGCGCGCACGAGCCGCATGTTGATGAAGCCCGGCCCGGCGATCTCGACGCTCTCCACGTCCGGCAGGGCGCGCAGCCGCGCCGCGATCAGCTCGGCGAGCGCGCGCGGATTGGTGCCGGAGGGCTTGGCGAGCACCATCGCGGCATTGGTCGCCATATCGCCATGGCTGGGGTCGCGCGGCGGCTCGACTGTCACGGCCGTGCGCGCCAGTCCAGCCGGCAGCTCTCCCGCCGTCACCATCTCTTCGAGGAGGCCGTCCAGCGCGGCGGCCATGCGGGCGAAAATCGTCATCTCAAACATCCTGTCGGCAGCGCCTGAACCTGCGCGCCTTACCGACAGAATGGCTGCGCCCGCAAGGCCGCGCCGAGATTAAGCTCAGCGGGTGATGTTGTAGCGGAGCTGGTCGGTGGTCAGGTTGAAGCCCACGAGCAGCTCGAAGCTGCTTCGCTGGATCGCCTGCCGCACTTCGGGGCGCGCCAGCGGGTCGAGCGCCGCGTCAGCATCACCGCTCTTGCGGGGCCGGGTGATGAGCCGCTCGATATCGGGCGGCAGGGTCGCGGCGGCCCGGTTGACAAAGGCGGTGCTGGAGCCGGTCGCATGGGCACGCAGCGCGCCCTCGGCGAAGCTCAGCCGCACGGTGGTGACGCGCTTGGCGATCACCGAAGTTGCGCCGCGGACGACTGTCGAGAAGACCGGCAGATCAACCTCGCGCGCCGGACCCGCATCGCGGCGCAGTGCGCTCACCGTATAGCTGACCTGGCTCTGGATTTCCTCACCGACCGTCTGGCAGCTCGTGCGCAGGTCCGAGATGTTCGCCACCACGTCGATCGCCGCCGCCTCGCGGCTGTTGGCCGGATCGAAGAGGGTGATGTCCCCGGTATATGCCGGCACCGCCACGGTCGGGCAGGCCGACCTGAACTGGATGATGCCCTGGCCCGCGCTATCGATGTCGCCGCGCTTGGCGCAGCCCGCCAGCAGCGCCACGACCGCGCCGGCAAGGCCAAGTTTCTTTACCGCGGCGATCCGCACGATGGCACCGAACCCTTCTGTCTCGGGCATGCAGCGCCGCTCGGCTGAAAAACAAGTCCGCGCTTCTTAGTCGCGG
>JAFKLU010000432.1 GCA_017304105.1 Sphingomonadales bacterium | reverse complement strand
GTTCCATGATCTCCTTGTAGCGCTGGCGCGAGGCCTCCTCGATGCGGCCGACGACAAGCTCCTCGAAGATGATCCGGTGGACGTCGCTGCGGTCCGGTTCCTCGGGCACGAGGACGTCGATGCCGGCCGATTCCAGCCGCTCACGGTAGAAGCCCTGCTCCATCGTGTAGCGCGTGCCGAGCAGGCCGATGCTCTCGATTTCCAGCTCGTCGAGCGCGATCTCGAGCGGCTCTGCAATATGCAGCAGGGGGATCTCGACTGCCGCTTCGATCGCGTCGGCACAGCGGTGCATGGTGTTGGTGCAGAGCAGCAGAAAGTCGGCGCCGGCCGCTTCGGCATCCTGCGCCGCCTGCGCCATCATCGCATCCAGCCCCACCCAATCGCCGGCGCGCTGCAATTCCTCCACCGGGGCGAAATCGAGCGAGCGCAGCACGAGATCGGCCGAGGCATGGCCGCCAAGCCGCGCCCGCACCGCCTGATTGATCAGGCGATAATAAATGGCGGTGCTTTCCCAGCTCATCCCGCCGATCAGTCCGATGCGTTTCATGGGAGCCTCGTCATTTGAGCCGCGCGCAGCCCAGCGCGGCCGCGTCGATCGCGGTGGCGGCGCCGCGCAGGTCGTAGCGGTCGGTGAAGGTGCCGCCCGCCTTGGCGCGGCCCGTGATGCTCAGCGTTCCGCCGGATCGCATCGCGGCGAGAATCGCGGCGTCGGCGCGGCGATCCGTCGCCCAGACGTCCGCGCCGCCTCCGTTCAAGGCAAAGCGCTTGCCCGCGAGCGAGAGAGTCGCGCCGGTGCCGGGGGCGAGTTGGTGGCTGAGGCGGAAATTCACCTGCCCGCGCAATTGCCGCCGCGGCCAGTAGCCGATGGCGGCGAACGGGCGCCAGGGCGATGCTTCCCAGCCGCCCGCCAGCGGCTGCGCGATGGCGAAGCAGCGGCCCTGATCGCCGTCGCGGAAAGCGCCCCAGTTCTGGAACACGCCCAGCACGTCACGTGCGCGCGCCGTGCCGGGCAGGGCAAGGGCGAGGCAGGCGAGCAGGGCTGCGGGCGCGGGCCGGATCATGGCGCCGGGAGAAAGCGCAAAGTGCCTCGCAAGACAAGGGCCGTTGCCGGGAGAGGAAGCCGATTGGCCCTTTTTGATGGGCATCTCTTGCCGCGGCGCGCAATTTCTTTAAGGAAAGAAGCCTTCACGAGCGGATGCGATGATCCGACTCCAACAGGGTAAAGAACGGATTCCACAGGGATGGAGGCCACAATCGAACGTGCGACGCTGCTCAAGAGCCTTGGACATGTCCAATCGGTCGTCGAGCGCCGCAACACCATCCCGATTCTGTCCAATGTGCTGATCGATGCGACCGGGGACGGCGCGATCAAGCTGATGGCCACGGATCTGGATCTGCAGATCATCGAGAATGTTCAGGCCCAGGTGGAAGTGCCCGGTGCCACGACGGTATCGGCGCACACCCTGTTCGACATCGTCCGCAAGTTGCCGGAGGGCAGCCAGGTTCGCCTGGAAGCGGCGGAAGGCAAGATGCTGGTGCAGGCAGGGCGTGCGCGCTTCAACCTGCAGACGCTGCCGCGCGACGACTTCCCGATCATTGCCGAAGGGCCGCTGCCGACCAGCTTCGAGCTGCCCGCCGCGGCGCTCGTCCAGATCATCGACAAGACGCGTTTCGCCATCTCGACGGAAGAGACGCGCTATTATCTGAACGGCATCTTCCTGCATGTTGCCGACGATCCGACGCCGGTGCTCAAGGCCGCGGCGACCGACGGTCACCGGCTCGCGCGCGTGACCGTGGCGCGGCCGGACGGCGCGGAGGGGATGCCGGACATTATCGTGCCGCGTAAGTGCATCGCGGAGCTGCGCAAGCTGCTCGACGAGGTGGACGGCAGCGTCCATATCGACCTCTCGCCCAGCAAGATCCGCTTCGATCTCGGCAATGCGGTGCTGACCAGCAAGCTGATCGACGGCACTTTCCCCGACTATAGCCGCGTCATCCCGACCGGGAACGACAAGCTGCTGAAGATTGATCCGCGCAGCTTCGAGGAAGGCGTGGACCGCGTCGCGACCATCGCCACGGAAAAGACCCGCGCGGTGAAGATGGCGCTGGAGAAGGACAAGATCACCCTGTCCGTCACCAGCCCGGAAAATGGCACGGCAGCGGAAGAGGTGCCCGGCGACTATGCCTCGACTCCGCTCGAAATCGGCTTCAACGCGCGCTATCTGCTCGACATTCTCGGCCAGATCGAGGGCGATGCGGTGGAGATCCACCTGGCCGACGCGGCGGCGCCCACGCTGATTCGCGAGGGTGAGAAGGCGCCGGCGCTCTACGTGCTGATGCCGATGCGTGTCTGATCGACGCGGCGGGGGCTGCTGCCCCCGCCGTGCGTTCGTGCCTTGCGCCGGGCGGACGCGCTGCTAGGAACGCGCGCCATGACTGCTTTCAAAACCGGCGATCCGACCACGCTCAACCGCCTTTACGGGCGCCAGTCCGGGCACAAGCTGCGCATGGGGCAGCAGGAACTGGTCGACCAGCTCCTGCCCGCCATCAGCGTGCCGGAGGAGGGGCCGATCACCGCTGAACGGCTGTTCGGCGTGGATTGTCCGCTGCATTTCGAGATCGGCTTCGGCTCGGGCGAGCATCTCGCCTATCGTGCCGACATGTTGCCAGACCATGGCTTCATCGGCTGCGAACCGTTTCTGAACGGGGTGGTCGGCGCCCTTGGTCATGTGCGCGACCAGCATCTCGCCAATGTCCGCCTGCACATGGGCAATGCGCTCGATGTGCTGGCCCGCGTGCCGGATGGCTCGCTGCGCTTCCTGTATCTGCTGCATCCCGATCCATGGCCCAAGGCGCGCCACGCGAAGCGGCGGATGATGAACAAGGGGCCGGTCGACATGTTTGCGGCCAAGCTGGCGCGGGGCGGGGAGTTCCGCTTCGGCACCGACCATCCCATCTATCTGCGCTGGGCGCTGATGGTGATGCGCGAACGGACGGATTTCGAATGGCTCGCCAGCAAGCCGGAGGACTTCCTGAAGCGGCCGGGCGGCTGGCCGGAAACGCGCTACGAAGCGAAAGCGCGCAGGAAGGGCCATGAGGTCTGGTACTTCCGTTTCAGGCGACGGTGATCCGCGGGTTTTTGGCTCAAAACCTAAGGAAATTAGCCATTTCACCTACGCCATCCTATCCGGCGATTTCCTAGTTTTTCCGCTTGCGTGATTGCCAGGTGATTGCCAGAAAGGGACGCGAGGTTCCGGATGGCGACAGGAAAAATCAGCAAGCGATCGATCGATGCATTGCGCCCCAATGCATCGAATCAGTTCCTGTGGGACACCGATCTCAAGGGGTTCGGCGCCAAGATCACACCCGCTGGTGCCATTTCCTATGTCCTGCAATTTCGCATGGGTGGACGCGAAGCCAGCACCCGGCGTTATACTATCGGCGCGCATGGGTCGCCGTGGACGCCGACGACTGCGCGCGCGGAGGCAGAGCGCCTGTTGCTGTTGATCGGCCAAGGGGTAGATCCCGTGGATGCCGACAAGCAGCGGAGACGTGAGGCGGTCGATCTTGCCTTTGCCAATTACGCGGAGCGATTCGTGCGCTCCTGCAAGGGTGATGGCTGGCGGCGACTGGTTGAGCGCGCGATCCGGCTATATCTGACACCGGTCCTGGGCAAAAAGGCGCTTCCTGCGATCAACCGGACCGATGTCGTTTCGGTGTTTGACAATATGCCGGCTGACCAGGTTGCCAACCGCCGCAATGTCTTTGCGGTGCTTCGGCGCCTGTTCCGCTGGGCGGTCAGCCGGGGCGACCTCGACAGAAGTCCGATGGAAGGGATGGAAACGCCGCCGCCTGTCAAAGCCCGTGAACGGTGGCTGAGTGATGACGAGTTGCGGCTGATCTGGAACGCCGCACCGGAGTGCCACCGCTGCTTCGGCCCCATCGTTCGCCTGCTCATTGCGACGGGGCAGCGCCGCGAGGAAGTGTCCGGCATGCGGTGGTCGGAATTGAGCCGGACCGACAAGCTCTGGACGCTACCTGGCGACAGGACCAAGAACGGCGAACCCAATACCATTCCGCTCAATGACCTTGCCGTCGCAGAGCTCGATGCCGCTGCGGGCGGCGACAAATGGCCGCGCAAGGGACGGGTCTTTGCGACCTCCACCGGGGCTGGCTTCACCGGCTACGCTAAAGGCAAGGACAAGCTTGATCGCCTCATCGAGCTGGTGGAGGGCGAACCTCTGCCGCCTTGGCGCCTCCACGATTTGCGGCGCACGCTCGCGACCAATTTTCAGCGTCTCGGGGTGCGGTTCGAAGTCACCGAAGCCGTGTTGAACCACGTAGGCGGCTCGAGGTCCGGAGTGGCCGGAATCTACCAGCGCCACGATTGGAAAGAGGAAAAGCGGCAAGCCCTGGATGACTGGAACAGCCATCTGGAGCAAATCCTGATGCGTCGACCATCTGCAAACAAGCCGGCTGCTGCGGATTTGGACAGGTAACCCTCGCCGTCGGGAATTGCGTTGCGGGGAGATAACATTCGCTGCCTCGCATTGACCTATCACAACGCGCCTTCGTCAGCGCTGACGGAAATGCTGTTCGGAAACGGACTTCCTCCAAAACAGACGCGATACTTTCCTGAGATGGGTGGATCTGGCTCGGACAAATTGTAATAAATCGTTCTCTTCAATCGATTTCTGTTGCGAGTGCCTCAGAATTCGGCCTCATACTGAAAGTATGTAGAAGGGAGTGCTGCACGAGCGTGACCATCGAAATACGCCAGCTCCGGTACGCGCTGATGTCAGCAGATCTTCGCAGTTTTTCGGGCGCGGCTTCCAGGCTCAATGTGAAGCAGGCAACGCTCAGCCGCAGCGTCCTGCAGCTCGAGGACAGGCTTGGCATCAAGCTGTTCGAGCGCACCACCCGCGGCGCCGAACCGACCGAAACCGGAAAGGTCTTTCTCGAGACCGCGCGCCGCATCATTACCGATCTGGAAAATCTCCAGACCACGGCCCGAGCCGTCAGCTACGGCGAGCAAGGCCGCTTCGCCGTAGGGTATTGCTCCTCGCTCATGGCCGGGCACCTCAAGGCCGCCTTCTCCGACTACCTCACCCGGTTTCCCGATGTGCAGTTCGACGGAGTCGAGGGTGATCCGGACAAGCTGTGCAGCGATCTGCGGGCCGGGACGATCGACGTCGCAATCGCCCCGCACGGCAGCGAGGAGCAGGGGATCGCGTCGCGCCCGGTCTGGTCGGAACGGCTCGTGGCAGCCCTCTACCCAGAACATCCCTTGCTCGAGACAAGCCGGATCTACTGGGGCGACCTGCGCCGCGAGATCTTTGTCGTCCCACGCCAGGGCATTGGCCAGATAATCCGCAATGTGATCGCCGCGCGCCTCACCGGGCAGGGCTATCGCCCCAATATCATCACCCAGGAAACCAGCCTCGAGAGCGTGCTGAGCATGGTCTCGGTCGGTCGGTTCATCACCATTGCCACCGAAGCCTCGATGGGGGTCGCATGGCCGGAACTGCAGTTCCGGGACATCTATGACAATGGCGGCACGGCGCGGATCGATTTTGCGCTCTACTGGCGCGAGAACAACGAGAACCCGGCGCTGCAGCGCTTCTTCACGATGATCAACGAGCGTTACCCCGCCTGACCGCGCTTCGCTTTGGCAAAGGCGCGGTCGCTGGCGATGAACCGCTCCAGCATGGGCGGGATCAGGCGCTCGACCGTTGGCGCGCCCGCTGCGGCCCCGCCATTGACCGCCGCCGCATAGGCCAGAAGTTCACGGTACAGCCGCGCCGGCAGCTCGATCGTCAGCCGTACCGGCTTTTCGTCGGCAATGTCTGAGAGCTTCAGGCGCGTCATTGCCCCGCTCCCAGAACGAGGTCGCGGGTGACCAGCACCCGCACCGGAAAGCCCGGACGGATGGTCAGCGTCGGCCGGACGATGAGTTCGCGGCTGACGATCTGCTCGCCGGCGCGATTGATGCTATCCTGCGTCCCGCGCCGGAAAGCGCGGGCAAGATTGCCATCATCGCCGGAACCCAGTTCCGCGCCGGCGCCCAGCAGGGTCGAGACCAGCGCGGCCTTGAGCACGCCGCCCCAGTGATAGTCGGTGCCGTCCTGCAGCCCGGCAAAGCCCTGGGTGTCGGAAGCCGGCTGCCGCTCGAGCACGATCGAGCGGCCATCCGGCAGGATCAGCCGGTTCCAGGCGAGCAGGATCCGGTTCTGACCGAAAGCGACATCGGCGTCATAGTCGCCAATCAGCCGCGAGCCCTGCGGGATCAGCAGGATGCGTCCCGTCGGACTGTCATAGACGTTCTGGGTCACCTGGGCGGTCACCAGCCCCGGCAGGTCCGAACGGATCCCGGTGATCAGGGCTGCCGGGATGACCGAGCCTGCCTGGAGGATGGCAGGGGCGGCCTGCCCCACAAGCCGTTCGCCCGAGACCGTCCGCCGATCGCTGGTGCGCTCGAGGAAGGCCTGCCGGCGCGCCGCATCCGATGAAGGGGCCGCGCCGGGCGCAACCGCCCGCGCATCGTCTCCCGCAGGCGGACTGGCCAGACTGCCCGCGGCAGAGCCCGCGCTTCCGCCTCCGAAGAACAAGCGACTGCCGCGGGCGGCTTCGCGCTCCTGCTCGGCGCGCTGCCGGGCGGCTGCGGCCGAGTCTGCAGCGGGATTGGTCGCGGGTCCCGTCCCGGCCGGTGGTAGTGCGGCCACATCGCCGCGCTGCCGGGCATCGAGGATCGGCTTGCCGAGATCGCCGGGAAGCGGCGGGCCGAGCTTTGGTACATGGCCATAGTCCTTGGGCGCCCCGGCGAGATTGTCGGCCACGGCTACGCCATCGGTGTTGTAGAGTTCTTCGGCGCCTTTTCGTCCCTCGGGCTGGAGGGCATAGATCAGGGCGCCGCCGACCAGCGCACAGGCAGCAGCCGAGGCCAGGCCGATGGCCTTGCGCGACAGGCGCATGACGCGCGGTGGATCGCCGCGCAGCTTCACCGCGCTTTCGGGATCGACCAGCGGCTGTTCCCGGCTTTCGGTGTCGACCGCCCCGGTCATGACCGGCCCCGGCGCGCGGTGACGATCCGCACCTTGTCCTGGCCCTTGCGCCCGCCAAGCCGAAGCTCGGCAGCGGTAAAGAGCCGGTCGACAATCATGTAGCGGCCCGAGACGCGGTAATTGACCAGTTCCGCCTCGCCGCGGGCACCCAGCACGAACAGCGGCGGCAATTCGCCCTGCGCGACGCTTTCGGGAAACTCGATGAAAACGCGCGTTCCGTCATCGAAAGCGCGCAGCGGCCGCCAGGCCGGCTTGTCGCCCTCGATCCGGTAGCGGAAATCAAGGCTCGCGAGATCCATGCCGGCTGCGATCGGCGCCGCGCGCTCCGCCTCGGCGTGAGCCCGGCGCAGCGCGATCAGTTCGTCTTCCGGATAGGTCCAGGAGACCGAGGCCATATAGACGGAAGGATTGGCGCGCAGCTCGAGGTGATAGGTCCGCCGATCGGTGTTGATCACGAGATTGGTGGCGATGTCGGGCCGGGTCGGCTTGATCAGGATATGGACCTGTTCGGTGGCCCCGGTGCCGCTGACGGTGTCGCCGATCATCCAGCGCACGGTATCGCCAGAGGCAACAGGCCCGGGCCCGACCAGACGCTCGCCGGGCTGGAGCGCAATGTCGGTCACTTGTCCGGGCCTCGCATAGACCTGATAGAGCGCGCCCTTGGTGAAGGGGTAGAGCTGGATCGCGTTGATGAACCCGGTGCGGTCCGGCTGCACG
>JAFKLU010000431.1:2271-13068 GCA_017304105.1 Sphingomonadales bacterium | reverse complement strand
ACTAATAATCTGTCGTTTGAGATTGCCTATGTCGGCTCCCACATTGTTCACGTCGGCATTCCGGATTCCAACCTCAACCAGCTTACGGCGGATCAACTCGCCGCAGGGCTTACCGATCCAGCCTCACTTACCCGGCAGGTAGACAATCCCTTCTACGGCCAGATACCTGGTAGCAGCCCCATCGGCGGAAAGACCGTTGCGGCAGCACAACTGCTTAAGCCCTATCCGCGCTTCCAGAACGTCGCGACCTATCGCCATAACAGTGGGACCACGAACTACAACGCGCTTGAGGCAAAGGTGGAGCAGAGGCTCTCGCCTGGGCTGAGGCACGGGCACTATGTGACGAGGTGTTCCACCCGCTCATCGACGCCTTGGTCGCAGCCGAGGCTCCGGGGCCAGACCGTTTTGGCGACGACCTGCTCGTTGGTGGGCGCGTTGTTGGCATGATGGAATTCGGCTGGTCCGAAAAAGGCATCGCGGTATCCGAGAATGCCTATGATGGGGTGAGCTGGAATTTGATCGCGTTCAATCCCGATACGGACAGCCTAAGCGAGACCGTTACCAGAATTCTACAGATGCTTGAGGGGCATAACCCGTGACTGACCATAATACCAAGCGTGTCTCCTACGACATCGGATGCATGAAAAGCCTGCGCAAGCTGCCGGATAAAGTCGCTGTCAGGTTCATGGATATGATGACGCGCTACATGACCGACCCGTCAGGTAACGGACTTAACCTCGAGACTGTTGAAGGTGCCAAGGACAGCGCGATCAAATCTTTGCGTGTCGACCAAGGTTACCGGGCAATCGCCTTTGACATCGGTCGCGACATCATGTTCGTCCACGTCAACGAGCACGACAAGGCATACCGTTGGGCCGAAGGACGGCGGATCAAACTTGACCCGAACACCAACCGTATACGGGTAATCGAAGAAGTCGCGGCCGAGACGGTGAACGTCGCGGTATCTTCTGAGCCGTCTCTCTTTGCTGACGTGACCGATGCGCGGCTCGCCGCGCTCGGCGTGCCGGTAGAAGAGTTGTCGGCAGCGCGCTCGATCACCACGGTCGAGGCATTGGACGCCGCCGAAGAAAGGTTTGATCCGCTAACCTATCAGGTCCTCTACGCCCTAGCCGCGGGCTATAATGACGATGAGATCGGCACGCTGACTGGCGTCACAGAGGCATCAGCGGCAAGGACGGATGAGCCCGGCGAGGGCCTTACCTTCAGCACGCTAATTGAAACGGATGAGAGCCGACAGACCATCTTCATCCCAGAGTCGGAGGCGGAGCTTCGGCGTGTTTTCGAGGAGGGGCTCGAAGGCTGGCGAGTTTTTCTCCATCCGGAACAGCGCAAGGTCGCTTACCGTGACTATAATGGGCCCGCGATGGTCCGGGGCGGGGCGGGCACGGGCAAGACCGTCGTTGCCATGCACCGCGCCAAACACCTAGCTGACCAAATCGCCGCAGACGCCTTCCGGACCGGTCAGCGCGTGCTGTTCACCACATTCACAACGAGCCTTGCGCAGGATATTGAGTCGAATCTGCGAACGCTCTGCCCCGAACACCTTGATGCGCGACCACCGCGTATCGAGGTCATCAATCTGGATCGCTGGGTTTCGCAGTTCCTTAAACGCAAGAACTTTGAACGACGTGTTGCCTATTTTGGGGAGGCGCGGGATCGCCTTGATGCGATTTGGCGCGAGGTTTTTGACGATCATGAGATCCCAGACGGTCTATCGGAGGCCTTCGTAAAAGCTGAATGGACTCAGATCGTCCAAGCCAAGGGACTTACCGATCAGCGTGGCTATTTGAAGGCCTCTCGCGCAGGGCGTGGTACTCCGCTCGATCGGCGCAAGCGTGCGTCGCTCTGGGAGATGTTCGAAGATTATCGTGCACGCATGATCAGCGAGGGATGGGCCGAACCTGACGACGCGTATCGCGAGGCGACAGATATCCTTTCGACGGAGGCGCCCAATCTTCCCTATGCTGCGGTCATCGTGGACGAGGCTCAGGACATGGGCGAACAAGCGTTCCGCCTGATCCGTGCTGTCGTGCCAGAGGCGCCAAATGGCGATCGCAATTCGATTTTCATTGTGGGCGATGCACACCAACGGATCTATGCGCGCCGTGCCAGCATGGCGGCCTGCGGCATCAATGTGAAGGGCCGCTCAAAGCGGCTCCGCCTGAACTATCGCACCTCGCAGGAAATACGCGCCTGGGCCGTATCAATCCTCGAAGGTGTAAATGTCGACGATCTTGATGAAGGGACGGACAATCTGCGCGGCTACGTCAGTTTGATTCATGGCGCACATCCGCAGCTCGTTGCGTGTGGCTCAGAAGCTGAAGAGCTGTCTGGGCTCGTGGCGTGGATTGAGAACCTGATCAAAAGCGACACTCGTCCAGCAGACATTGGCGTACTTTGCTGCAGACGGGTCGATGTGGACCGCGTTGATAGCACCCTTCGTTCAGCCGGCATTGCCACGGTGATCTTGCAAGCCGGAACCGCTGACGATCGTAAAGCCCCCGGTGTGAGGCTCACGACAATGCATCGCGCTAAAGGCCTAGAGTTTTTTGCCGTTGCCATTCCATTCATGGCTGACGCTACGTTTCCGCCATCGGTAGCTCTGAAATCGGCCGTCGATGCAGCGGACAAGATCGATATTCTCGATCAATATCGTTCGCTTCTACATGTGGCCGCAACCCGAGCAAAAAAAGCACTCCGGGTTTCATGGTCGGGTCAGATCACAAGCCTGATTCCGGAATGAGCATTCAATCGCATTCCTGCAGCGCTGTTACTCCGGGCAAAACGCTCCGTATCATTCAAGAAAACTTCCCAGGTACGCCTCCACCTTCTCCAGCGTCCGCCGCCGTGGCCGCCGCCCCAATCGCAGGTCCAGTACAAAGCGCGGATCTCCTACCGCCCGTCGCCCGAAACGGGTGGCGGACATGTGGGTCTCCTTGAGATGACGCTCGATGCGATCCAGCAGCTTCATGGCTTACCTCGAATCAAATTCAGCTTGTGTTCTTGTTATGTTCTTATTAGGAAGACTCCATCGAGTCTAGGATGAATTCCTACACGCCAACCTGGACCGCCCCTTGAAAGGCGCCGCCGATGGAGAATGTGAGAGAAGAGCTGGATCGCCTGATCCGGCAGAGAAATGTGGGCTATTCCGCGATTTCGCGGCTGCTCAATCGTAACCCCGCGTACATCCAGCAGTTCATCAAGCGCGGCTCACCGCGCAAGCTGGACGACGAAGACCGGCGCATTCTTGCCCGCTTCTTCGGGGTCGATGAGCAGGTGCTTGGCGGCCCGGCACTTCCCGTGCGCGATGGCCTGGCTGAAGTGCCGATCCTCAATGTCGATGCTTCTGCCGGCTTTGGCGCGATCGCGGAAAGCGAGACGGCCCATACCCGGTTCGGCTTTGACGAGCGGTGGCTGGGCAAGCTGACCCGGGCCAAGAGCGCGAGCCTGTCGATCATCCATGTCCATGGAGAATCGATGGAGCCGACACTGCGGGACGGCGACGAAGTCCTCGTCGACGCGTCCGATCAGGGCTCGCGCCTGCGCGATGGCATCTATGTGCTGCGCGCCGACGACGCCCTCGTGGTGAAGCGCGTGACCATCCAGCCAGGTGGGCGGCAGATCACGATCTCGAGCGACAATTCGGCCTATCCGACCTGGACCGACGTCGACCGCTCGACGATCCATGTCGTCGGCCGGGTGATCTGGTTCGGGCGTTCGGTCTGATCGGCCGGGCTTCAGACCCCTGCAAATCGTTCGCGATGCCGCGCAACGAAGTCGGACCGCGGGTGCAAGCCTTTGTCACGCGGCAAGCGGATTTGCTGTCCTGCCGGCGGGAAGAGTTGCAAGAGCTCTGACGGCACCTTGTTGTGCGATACCAGCAGACAGAGATTGTCATCGAAGGTGATAAGGTGGCGGTCGAACAGCCAATGGGCCGTCGCTGACAGTGCTACGCCGTTCTGGACAATATCTGGCCCACCGTCGGCAACGGACCAGATGTGCGCGGCCTGGGCTTCGGCCTTGCCGCCTCCATTCACGATCCTGAGGCCCGTGACCGCACAGGTGTTCTCGTAAGCGTCGAGGACATGATTGCGGAAGTTTGCGTCCCGGATCTTGCGGTTCACCAGCATCTGCTCGACGCGCCGCTCCGCAAAATGATCTTCGAGCAGCAGATTGGTTTCCGGGTCGATGCGCGGCGCGTCGAGTTCGAGCCGGATCCGGTTGTCGGGATCAAGGGTCTCGGCGAGCCCCGCATTGACGATCGCAACGAAATCTTCGTTCTCGAGCCCGCGGACCGACTTGCCGCGCAGGCTCCGTCCGGCATCGCCGGGCCTTGCCATCTCGCGCAGGAACCGTTCGGCAAAGCGGCCGCTACCGTTACGGTACGGCACGGGCTGATCGAACTCGAGATAGTCGCGAACCCGCGCGTAGAAATGGCTGGGGTCGCTGGGATCGGCATCGATCCGCTGGACGAAGGCGGCAGCGATATAGGCCATGCGACCGCCAGCGACGCGGGTCTCGCGATAGACGATCCAGTCGCTCACCAGCTCTCGCGCGATCGAGAGGTAATTGCTCGGGAAATGATACCGCTCGGTGATCGCGTCATCGTAGCGCGAATTGCCGCTGATCTCGAAAACGCCCTTCACAGTCCCGCCCATAGCCCAAGTCGACAAGCACCAGGTTGCCTGGAGAATAATCCGCCGTCCAGGCTCGACCGTGAAAAGATCAAATGCCGATCTCGAATGGCTTGGTCCGCTCCTTGGTCAGTTCAGGCGGCTTCTTTGCATGATCGTCTTTGTTCGAGGCGCCAGCAGCCAGACCCTTCGCGGCTGCCTCGCGGAGCCGCTCGGTCACTTCCAGGGCCGAAGTCTTTTCGCCGGTGTTGTGGGCCACAGCCTTTCCAAGCTTGTCCGCACTGTCGACGATGAGAGTCAGGTGATCGCGCAGGCGTGTCACGGTGACGAGGAAGGTCTGCTGGTTGGCAAGGTTGCGTTCCCGGCTATCCATCACCGCAATCCCGCGATCCGAAGTGAGACCCTGGGCCATATGGGCATTGAGAGCGTAGGCGAGGTCGAGCCGCCTCAGCATCGGGTCCCCGCGCTCGAGTTCATGGCGCAGGCCGGATGACGTCACCAGCGTAACCCGAGCGCCGTCAACAGCCTCGATCCGCGCCTGGTCCGCATTGAACAGGCCCCGCCGATGATCGTTCTCGGTCCAGCGGATCCGGTCGCCGTCATGGACCGAAAGGCGCTTCTCTTCGAACAGCGCGAGCCGATTGCCCTTCTCGCCGGGGCGGATGCGGCTCGGGCGAAGGCTGCGCATCCTGCCCTTGCCATCGCGGAGCCGGACCTCGCGGGATTTCTCGTCGATGCTCTCGATCTTGTATTCGCCGCGTGGGAGGCGCTGCTGCTTGTCCGGGCTGCGAACCTCGAGGACCATGCCGGGGCGGTAGGCCGAAAGGTATCGCAGCTCCTCACGGGTCGCATTGAGCCGCGACAGCACCGTCAGTTCCAGCGGGGTCTTGCCGAGCTCGCCATTCGCCTTGAGCCCGCGTTGTACCGCTTCATTGACCGCGGTGCGCAAGAGCCGGCCAGACGCATAGATCGCGGTCCCGTCGCGGTCCTGCGGCGCCAGTGCGAGCCATTGCTCGGCAGCGACCACTGCGCTGTCTCCCCTGGTCTCGATCGTCGAGCTTTTGAGATGGCCAAGGGCGGTATAGACATCGCCCGTTTGTGCAGCGGCCTGGGCGAGACGCAGCTGCGGGTCCCGTCCGCGCAGGTTGGTCGTCATGTCTGCGCGCGCGATGCCCGCCTTCTGGACGAGATCGAAGGGTTTGCCCGCATCGACCGCGCCGAGCTGGCGCGTGTCGCCGACAAGGACAAGCCGCCGGACGCCGGCAAGGTTGGCCAGCGTTACCAGGCGCTCCTTGTCGTGGTTCGAAACCATCGAGGCTTCGTCGAGGATCATCACCCGGTCGCCGAGCGCGTCCTTCGCCTCAGCTTGAAGGCCGGTATTTCCAGGATCTTCCAGCAACGGCGCCCAGCTCTTGAGCAGCCGAGCCAAGGTCATCGAGGTGATGCCGGTATCGCGCTCCAGCATCTGCACCAGGGTGTTCTGAATTGCGAGCCCGATGACCTCCTTGCCTTCCTCGCCTAGGATCTGGGCCACGGGCTTCAAAACACTGCTCTTGCCCGCGCCGGCGACGCCCTGGATGGCAATTGTCCGGTGGGTCGAGGCGAGGATCAGGCGCGCTGCCCCTTCCTGGCCCGCGTTGAGGTCGATACCGTGATTGATGGCAGCGACGGCCTTGACCCGTGCGCCTGCTTCATCGCTGTCCAGAAGGGGAGCAACAGCGTCCCTACCGGCTTCGACGGCCGCGAGAATGCGATGCTCGCTAGCGAGCGCATCGCGTGAGGTCAGCCAGCCCTTGTGCTCTCCTGACCCTGGAACGAGATCGCCCGAACGGACCAGCGCATTGACCCGCGTTTCGACGGCCGCGATCGTTGTGGGCAGCCCGAAATCCAGCGCTGATTTGTAAAGCGCCTCGCGCGGAAAAGCCGCCTCGTGCTGCGAAAGGTGCCGCACAGCTGAGGCCGTTGCCTGGGCTGCGGCAACGGTTTCACGGTCCTGCTTGAGGACGTGAGCCGGGATAAGCGGATCGACAGGATTGCCCTTGATCCTCTCGGCAAAGTCCCGAAGCCACGCCTTGCCCCGCTCGATCAGGCTGGCGCCCGCTGAGATCGTGCGAGATGCTGGATTTGCGAGGGCCTGCGCCGTTTCAATCATGGCCGGCAGGTCGAGGCCTGCGGCCTGAGCATGGCCTTGCCAGCTCGACAAAAGTGCGCCCCGATCGGCGACTGCCTGCTTGGCGCTGCGAGTGTCGAGGGCAGCAATCTTGCCGGCTTCCGGCCCCGGGCCACGCCGCGCGTCGAGTACTTCCTGGCGCCGCGTGGAGAAGGCCATGACCTGCTCGCGGGTAAATCCGGCAGCATCGAAATTGCCGTGCTTGCCGACGGGTCCCACCGCATAGCCGAGCTTTTCAACCGAGAGCCGAAAGCGCGCCATCGTCATGCTGTTGAGGAGCGTGTTGAGCGACCAGAGCCGGTCATTCTTCAATGTTCGCCATTTGCCATCTGTGCCTTTCGTGACGTTGGCGACCACGGCATGGAAATGGAGATTGGGCTCCTGGTTGCGATTGGTATCGTGCTGGAACAGCGCCACCGTGAGGTTGCCCGTCCGAACGGTACGCACCTTCCCGTTTTCGACGAGGCGCGTTTCGGCCGCGTTCTTTTCGGCCCATTGAAGCGTCTCGATCACCGCTTCGCGATAGGCTTCGATGATCCGCTTATCGCCGCCAACGAGCGCGAGGACCGACCAGCTCTTGGGTAGCGAGAACGTGAGATCGGTTCCCGCACGGTGCTGGGTTTCGTGGCCGACCCTGGTTCCGTCGGGGAGTTTGCCTTTGAGGAGCTTGTCGAAGACCGCGGCATCAACTTCTCCGGAAAGGCCAAGGGCTGCGGCGCCTGACCCCACCCACTGCCCCGATCGGTCGGCGTCCGCACTCGCATAATAGTTGTCGGCAGCAAAATAGCTGGCCGCGCCGGAGGCTGACCGGACATTGGCGACCGAGAGCATGGATCCTGTTCCTTCAAGCAAGGTCCCCCTTGCTTTGGGGCCCTCAAAGATCGGGTTCGTAGAAGTCCTGCTCGTCGCTCTCGACGCCGCCTTCGAGCAAGTCCCGTTCGGCCCTTTCACTCGCGCTCCTGCGGCCGCTCGACCGGCGGTGACCTCCGGTCACTCGAACCGGGTTTGTCTCCTCGAGCGGGCAGCTGCTCATCAGGTGATGGCTGCGCTCCATCGGCTGCTTCACTACTGCCAGAAAGAAGCGGTCCTGGAGGCAAGGTCGCGACTGTCCGAGCCGTCTCGATGGCTTCGGCATCTGCATCGGCCTTGCCTTCGTCGGGCGCTCCCCGCGCCTCATGGACAGGCATGGCTCGGGGCTGTTCCTCGCCCTTCTGGCTTGCCTGATCCGCCGCGGGGTTCACGCCCTGCAGGTCGAGCTTCAGCTGCCGGGGGACGACCGGCTTGCCTGCACCATCGTCATTCGCGGCTGGCGCACCGTCGGCGGATTCGGAAGGCGATGGGGGCGAAGTGGTGCCCGCCACAGTTCCTTCATCCGGCGCTGCCCGCTGGGGGCCAGGTTCGGAAGCGCGCGCAATGAACCCCTCTGCCAGCCGGGGCAAACGGCGCGGCACGAGCGTGACCGGAGCGGCCGGGAATCCGTCCGGGAATTTGAGATAGCCGGAGAGCCTCGGCAGGTTCATGAACTGGTCTGGGATGAGCAGTGGTTCGATCTGACGTCGGGGGGTCAGACTGACGGCGTCGCGGGCATTGTTGTAGCCGTAGCTGTAGCCTTCCTCCATGTCGCGCACCTGGCGATGCCCGATGAAGTCGGAGCACCAGGTTGCCGTCTCCCGGTCGGCGGTGGCGAGAATGAGTTTGCTTCGAGCCAGCGAGGACAGGGTCATCGCCATGTTCTCGCCGTAGACCTCCTTGAGCTTGGCAAAGGCATGGACGCCGGTAACGATCGCGCCGCCGAAATTGCGGGCGGTCTGGAGCCCTTTTTCCAGCGCGGGAAGGCGGTGGAGTGCCCCCAGTTCATCGACCAGGAACCAGAGCCTCAGGTCAGGCGTGCGCTCCAGTGTCATCAGCGTGTTCATGGCCGTGTCGAGCCACAAGGTGAGCAACTGCGAACAGATCGACATGTCGACATAGCGCGCCGAGAGGAACAGGATCGATCCCGGAGCGGAAATGCCGCGGGTCCAGTCCCGTACCGAGAAGCGCGGGCTGTTGTTGGGCAGCAGCTTCAGCGCCTTGGCATTGGCATTGAACACGGCCCGGATCGACTCCGCCATGCGCGCTGCTTCGGGAGCGGTCAGCGGGTCGGCCATGGTGCCGCGCATGAGCTTGTGGACCTGCGCAAGATCGGCCGTCATCAACCGGGTTGCGAGCGCGTGGTTGGTGGCCTGACCGGTACGCTGGAGATGCAGGCACATTTCGACAAAGAGCATGCGAGCGGCGAGTACCCAGAACTGCTCCGAGCCGCCGCCATCGTGCGGAACGAGCGCTTCGGCGGCAGCGTGGAATTCGCCCTCGCTGGTGCAGTCATGGAATACGCTCCAGGTCGGACAGCGGGCATCGAGCGGGTTCAGAATGATGTCGCGCTCGGGGTCGTAAAAGGCCTCGATGAAGGCCCCGGTGAGGTCGAAGACCACCGCGCGTTGCCCACGCATCCGGGCCTCGCTGAGGAGCTGGCTAAGGGCCACGGTCTTGCCGGTGCCAGTTGTGCCGATCAGCATCGTATGGCTCTGCTCAAGGCGCCACGGCCAGGACACGCCAGCGAGATGAGCCGGGCTGTAAAAGCCTGCCTCTTCGGTCGCTGCAGCGCTTGCCAGCCGCCATTTCCAGCCGAGCGCGGCGTGCAGTTCGCGGGCACGTTCCGTGCGGTTGTGCCGGTCGATTTCTGCCTCGAGCTCGTCAAGGGTGACAAGCATCGCGCCGCGCTCGTGCTTGCGCTCCTTCGACTTGCCGCCGAACCGTTCGGCGAACCACCAAAAGGCGATGAAGGCCGGGACGAGGACAAGCCCCGAAAGGCCCATGCCGCGCCGTATGGCAACCCCGAGCGCAGTTACGGCCTCGCGCATCGGAGGAAAGTCGCGAACGACAGCGAATGGCAGACGGACAGTGCCTCCACCGGCGAGCTTGAGCTCCACCAGCTTGCCGGGATCAAACTCCATGAAGGCGTAGCCCGAAGCATAGAGATGCATCCACGCCAGGTAGATCTGGTGATCGGTAAGCGCCGAGGTCACCTCCCAATAGGAGAGCCATGCGGTGACCATGAAAGTCACCAACAGGGGGCCTTTGAGGCCGGCCGCGAACATGAAGCCGAAGTGGCCGAGGAGCTGGCTGCCGCGCGTGAAATTGAGGAGATTACGCTTCATCGCTGCCTCCCTCGGGTGCGGAGGCGCTGAGCCCGAGCCGGGCGAGCCGGCGATTGTAGGCCTCGTGCGTGCGCTGCCGCAGCGAGCCATCGGTATGGCTGGCCAGGAGCGCTTCGAGGGCTACCGTGATGAACAGGTTTTGCCGTATCGGGTCGAGGGCCGCAGGCCGCTTTCGCGCTTCGTTTTCACGCTGCCAGGCGTCGACCAGCTGAGCGCGAATGACGATACTGACGGAGACCTGCTGGTCACGGGCCTTGCCCTTGATCCAGTCAGCAAGTGGGCGGGGTACGTAAGTCTGAAGACTGAGATGCCGATCCATGTTCTGGGGTCCAATTGACCCTTGCGAACGCGGTTCGATCTTGCGGAAGACAGTGAGGAGAATAAATCAGGAACATTGACGCGTCAATCTCGATAAACCGACGGCACTTCAAAGAGTTAGACAATTCCAATTTGCCCATAAATCGCGAATCCAAGGCATGCTTCACCCTCAAATTGGTTTGACACTGGCCCGAAAATTCAGCGTATCACCCTGATATACCTATATTAAATCCGGCAGTATCACTGCGTACGGTGTGCTCAGTTTACCAGGCTGCGAGAGGGTGATCCGGTCACGTCGCCGATGATATTGGCGGGAATGAAGGGTCTCGATAGCGCGGAACCAAAGCGCGCGCGGGCGCCGATGCCCGCGCTCCGCTCGCCAACCTTGGCGGTGATAGGAACTCTCCACCTGCGAGCAAAACAAAAGGGCAGGAACCGTTACCGGCTCCCGCCCTTC
>JAFKLU010000431.1:0-2208 GCA_017304105.1 Sphingomonadales bacterium | reverse complement strand
GCCGGCAGAGCGCAATAGTCGCCTTCATCGAGCGCGATATATCCGAGCTCTTCGTCTGCCACGATGTGCTGATCGAAGTAGCTGTGCAGCGCCCGGCGCTCGGCGAGTTCCAGGGCCTCGAAGTAGCTGCGGGATGAAGCGGCGCAAGGTGCGAAATAAGCCATGATTATCCTCCTGAGGTTGTCGTGAACGACAGGCGGAAGTGCGATGTTCGGGCGCATGCCGGGTCAGGGACCGCGCCCCTGCGCGGCCGCGTCAGCGGCGGTGGGGGAAACGATTTTGTCGGGGGAGGGATTCATCCCTTCTCCGGCAAAATGGTGGGGCCCTGCCGTCCTTGATGCGGCATGTGGACGGACATCATGCTGGGCATTCCGTGAGCCAGCCCCTCTACCCTCACGACCTGCACCGGACGGCTGTGGGCGGGCGCCCCTTTTCTTGTTTTCCTACACCCTGCACGCGGTGGCAGAAGAGCTATCGAGGGACCACAAACCAAGGGGGCGGAAAGGACTGACATGCCCCGCAAGAACAATCCGGTCGATGCCTTGAAGAAGCTCAGGGAACAGCGCGACGAACTGGCAGCTAGGGAAGCGAAGCTCCGCGACGAAGCCGCTCTCGTCCTGGGCCAAATCCTGATCGAGTGCGGTGCCGAGACGATCGAACCGGCCCAGCTGCGCCAGGTTGTCCGCGCCGCGATGACGCTCGGGATCGAGGAAACCTTGAAACGCCGCGCCCCCGCGTAGCGATACTCCAGCGGCGGCAAGGGGTTCAATGCCCCGCGCCGCCGCATAGGACCAGAGCAAAAGAAAAGGCCCCGATGGCGTGTGCCACCGGGGCCTTGTCGTGAAGGAAGGATGTTCAGTCCTCGTCGATGTCCGGCGCGCCCTCGTTGCTGCCCGAACGCCCCTTGGTGAGGAAGTCGACCTTGTCGGCGATGATCTCGCAGCCGTAGCGCTTGGCGCCGCTCTGATCCTCCCACTGGGTGTAGTGGATGCGGCCTTCCACCGTCACGAGCTGGCCCTTGGTGCAGTACTTGGCGACGTTCTGGCCCAGGCCATTGAAGCAGGTGATGCGATGGAATTCGCTGTCCTTGGCGGTGTAGCCATTTTCGTCCTTGTAGGTCTTGCCATCCTTGCGGGCGGGACGGTCGGTCACGACCGAAATCGAGGTGATGCTGGTGCCGCCTTGGGTGGTGCGGGTTTCGGGGTCGCGAGCGATGCGGCCAACGAGGATAACGAGATTGGTCATGGGTTTTCTCCTGATCGAGCATTCCGGGTCCATCCCGGCTGCAAACCCGAGCAGAAGCGCCCCGCGGCGAAGCGCACCGAAGGGGAACCCGGAACTGGTTCGGGTGGTGCGGGCAGCCGGGCAAAGCCCGGCAACACGGGCGGACCCGGTCCGGGTTGCGCGTCTCGACGGGGGGTGATTCAGGGACAGGTTTGTATCGAAGCCGGGTGGAGCTGGATGCCTTGAGCAGGTTTGCCCTGCCTCGTTCCCTCAGGTCTGGGCCGGATGAACGATCCCCGAGAGCCTTCTACCGGCGAACCCCTCCCTAGATCGTGGTCCGGACCGTTGCCCCAGCAGGTGGCGAAGGGCTCGAAGCAACCGGATCGCCAAGGGGAGACATGTCGATCGTCACCTCTTCAGTGCCGTCCAGAGGATTCCCGCGCAGCATCCAGGCCTGCGGCGTGATGAGGCGCGCCCAATCGGCAAAGGAGGGGATCGCGCCGAGGTCTTCGCGCACGTGCTGCTCGCCGATCAGACGCACCGGAACCGTCCGCCCATCAGCATTGACGAGGGTCTCGCCGAAGATCGCCTCCAGCATGAAAATCCCCTCGGCATGGTGCCGCAGGGCGCGGTGCCGTGGGTCTGCGAGGATTGCCTTCGACTGGTCGAACCACTGGTGCAGCGGGAGATAATCGTCGACCGTGCCGCCCCATTTCCGGACCGACGAAAGGGCGTGGTAGTAGCAGTGTGCCATGCCGGGTCTCCTAGAGCTCGGTCGAGTGATCATCGGTTGCGGTGAAGCGCAGGCTGCAGTCGAGCACGAAGGTCGCTTCAGGCACATCGATAACGAGTTCGCCGCAGGCACCGTCGTTGATCTCCCAGCCAGGGTGGTGACGCTCGAGCGCCAGATAGGTCAGCTGTTCTGTTCCCCGTCAGCACCAATGGCACAGATTTGAGGTTGTGATTTAAGGAGGGTTGGGGCTT
>JAFKLU010000430.1 GCA_017304105.1 Sphingomonadales bacterium | reverse complement strand
CGGCGGAGTAGGGGAGGCCGGCCCGGCTGGCGAGCTCGCCGCCTGTGCCCGGCCGCACCTGCATGATGCCGCGCGCGTCCGCCTGACTGCGCGCATTGGTCTGGAAGCGCGATTCTTGCAGCGCGTGGGCGAAGACCAGTGCCTTGTCGACCTGCCAGCCATTGCTCGGCGTCCATTGCGGGCTGGGGTAGCGCGCATAGGCGGCGGACTTGCGGCCAGAGGGCGAGCGCTGGGCCAGCCAGAGCTGCGTGGTCGGCAGGGAGAGATCGCTCGCGAGGTGGACGAGGGCGCTATAGTGCGTGTTGCTGGTGAGCGTGGCCTCGTGGCGCAGCACTTCATCAGCCTCGGCCGTGCGGCCGAGCGCGGCGAGCACGACGGCGGTGCGCACATTGTTGCGCGAGGAGAGCGCCGCCCAGTCGGCCGGGGAGACATGCTCGCGGGCCAGCGACGGGCTGGGGCCGAGGCCCAGCGTCTCGCGGGCGAGCAGGCCGTAGAAGCTCTCCTCGTCCCGCGCGGCGGCGCGGAGCAGGGTGTTGACGCGCTGGGGCTGGCGATTGGCCATGACCGCGCGGGCCGCCCAGAAATAGCTGCCGCTGCGCATGTCCGCATCGGAACTGCTGACGGCGGCCTGATAGAAGGCGTCGGCCGCGCCCTGCCAATCCTTTTCACGCCAGGCGGCGAGGCCCATCACCCAGTGCGCGGGCGCCAGGAAATTGCCGCTGCCGCCCTGCGCGGCCATGGCCGCCACGCGGCGCGCGCTGGCCGTGTCTCCGCAGATATAATAGGACCAGGCGAGGCGCTGGCGCAGCTCCGTGCGTCCCTCGACGGTCAGGTCTGCCTCGGCCGCGGCGAGCAGAGCCTCGCCCTGCGCCGGCTGATCGTCCTTGATGGCGAGCAGCAGCTGGCCCCGCAGGGCGTCCGCCGCACCGTCTCCCTCCACCGAGCGCAGGATCTTGCGCTGCGGCGACGTGCCCGTCCACATGAGCGCGCGCGTCGCGGGCAGCTCCGGCAGGCTCTGCGCGCCGCGCTTGCGGGCGAGGGCGGCGAGCCGCTCGGCCTGTGGCAGTTCCGGCGCCTTGGCGATAAGATCCAGCAGATCGAACAGCTCGACGCGCGGCGAACCCTTGCTCAGATAAAGCTCGGCGAGGAGATAGGGGCGCAGGCTGTCGCGCGTCTCGTCCAGCGAGAGGATGGCCGCCTTGGCCACATCCCACTGCCGCGCGGCGAGTTGCCCCAGAATGACCCCGTATCTGAGGCGATCTTCCGCACCTACCGGCGCGATGGCGGAGGCCGCAGGCGCGCTCGCCGCTAGCGCCGGGGCTGTGGCGCACAGGAGGGAGCAGGCTGCCAGCAGCAGTCTCGACGTCCGTGATATCATCCGTTCAACACCCCACGCAGCAGACGCAGCGTCTGCCAGCTCCTCATTTTCGCAGCCGGCCGGTTCATAAGCAGGTCCGGAGCTGCCAAGGCAAGCGTTCTCATGCTGCCGCTGGCAAGATCGAGGCTCTGCATGCTCTCGGCGCCGGGCTGCCACTGCGCGCCGATCAGCGCGCGGCTGGTGCGATCGCCCAGGATGATCGTTGCCTGCGGGCGCGCCAGCGAGAGATAATGCCGCATCCGCCGGGCGAGCTTGCCGAGCATGTCCTCATCGAGCAGTCCGCCGGGTGGGCGGCGCATGGCGAGCGGCGCGATGGCCGCATCGTCGCTCCCGATCCCAATGCTCGCCAGCATCGCGGCGAGGAAACGGCGCTGCGCGGGATCGATCAGGCTGTCGGAATCGGCCGCGCCCATGATGGGCATTTCCACGAGCAGCAGCAATTTGCCGGAGAGATTCGCGGGGGGCAGGATCGATGCGCCGTCCCAGCTCGCTTCGGGCTGATTTTCGTCCTGCGCGAGCCAATCGAGAAAGGCGGGCAGATCCGCCGGCATCCCGGCCGGTTTCGGGCGGGCAGGCGCGGCCTCGGCAATCTGCGCGGGCGCGGCCGCCGCCACGGGCACAGACGCTACGTCGCGCTGCCAGAAAGGGGTCGGCAGCCCCTGTCGCCAGCCATGCGGCTGCGTGTCGATCGCGGTATGGAAGCCGGCCTCGCGCCACCAGTGCGCATAGGACAGGACTGCCTCCTCCAGCGATCTTTGTTCTGTCTCACCCATGGGTTCCCTTGAGACAGAGGTTGACGGCGCGGTCAACTCTGCCGCATCGCAGCGGCCCCGAGACGTTGGAGAATTGCGGCGACCGGACTTGTCGGCGCAACCGGAGAGAGAAGATGTCGCAGCGCGAATCCATGCCCTATGATGTTGTCGTGGTCGGCGGCGGCCCCGCGGGGCTGAGTGCGGCGATCCGCCTGAAGCAACGCGCGGCGCAGGCCGGCAGCGAGATCAGCGTTTGTGTGCTGGAGAAGGGCTCGGAGATCGGCGCGCATATCCTCTCGGGCGCGGTGATCGATCCGATCGCGCTAGACGAGCTGCTGCCGGACTGGCGCGACATGGGCTGCCCGCTGGCGCAGGTGCCGGTCACGGAGAACCATCACTGGTTCCTGAGCGGCAGCGGCAAGTTCCCGATCCCGCACATTTTTACGCCGCCCTTCATGCACAACAAGGGCACCTATACGGGTTCGCTGGGCTCGCTCTGCCGCTGGCTCGCCGAGCAGGCGGAAGGGCTGGGCGTCGAGATCTTCCCCGGCTTCCCCGCCGCCGAGATCCTCTTCAATGCGGACGGATCGGTGAAGGGCGTGGCGACCGGCGACATGGGCGTGGCGCGCGATGGCAGCGCCAAGGGCGATTATCAGCCGGGGCTGGAACTGCACGCGCGTTACACGCTCTTCGCAGAGGGCGCGCGCGGCCATCTGACCAAGCAGCTCAAGGCCCGTTTCCATCTCGACGAGGATTGCGATCCGCAGACCTACGGCCTGGGCATCAAGGAGCTGTGGGACATCGACCCGGCCAAGCATGTCCCCGGCCGCGTCATCCACACGCAGGGCTGGCCACTGACGGACGCCTATGGCGGCGGCTTCCTCTATCATCAGGCCGGCGGGCAGGTGGCGCTCGGCTTCGTCGTGGGCCTGGGCTACAAGAACCCGCACCTCAGCCCCTTCGAGGAATTCCAGCGCTGGAAGCATCATCCGGCGATCAAGGCTGTGCTGGAGGGCGGCAAGCGCGTATCCTATGGCGCGCGCGTCATCAATGAGGGCGGCTGGCAAGCGATCCCCAGGCTGGTCATGCCCGGCGCCGCGCTGATCGGCTGCTCCGCCGGCTTCGTGAACGTGCCGCGCATCAAGGGCACGCATACGGCGATGAAGTCCGCCATGCTCGCGGCGGACGCGACGTTCGACGCGGTGGCGGCGGACCGCTCGGCGGACACGCTCGATGCCTATCCGGCCGCGCTGGAGGCGAGCTGGATCCCTGACGAGCTCAAGATGGTGCGCAACGCAGGCCCGGCGCTCGCCAAGTTCGGCAATGTCCTGGGCACCATGATCGCCGGCATCGACATGTGGATGCGCTATCTCCGGATCGGCCTGCCCTTCACGCTGCGCAGCAAGGCGGATCACACCAAGCTCCTGCGCCGCGACCATGCCCGCAAGATCGACTATCCCAAGCCCGATGGCGTCATCAGCTTCGACCGGCTCTCGTCGGTGTTCCTCTCGGGCACCAATCATGAAGAGGACCAGCCGGTCCACCTGAAGCTCGCCGATCCGGACGTGCCGATCCGCTACAATCTCCCGCTCTATGACGAGCCTGCCCAGCGTTACTGCCCGGCCGGCGTCTATGAGGTTCTGGAGGATGCTGAAGGGCAGCCGCGCTTCCAGATCAACGCGCAGAACTGCGTCCACTGCAAGACCTGCGACATCAAGGATCCGCTGCAGAACATCAACTGGGTCGCGCCGGAAGGCGGGGGCGGGCCGACCTATCCGAATATGTGAAAGCACCACCAGAGCAGGGGAGTGAAACCATGATCGCAGTCATCGGAAACATGCGTTTTCCGGCCGGGAAGATGGCGGCGCTGCTGCCGCACGTGCAGGAACTGGTCCGCCAGACCAATGCGAACGACGGCTGCATCGCCTATGACGTGGGGCAGGACGTGCTCGATCCCGGCCTGCTGCGCTTCTCCGAGCTCTGGCCCGATCAGGCGAGCCTCGAACGGCACATCGCCGCGCCGCACATCGCGCCCTGGCGGCAGGCCTGTCAGGATTGCGGCATCATGGACCGCAATTTCGCGGTTTATGACGTGGCCGGCGAGCGAGGGCTCTAATAATTGGTCGTCATCGAAGGGGCGATGTTATCGATGGGTGCCAGGCCCCGGAGCGTTGTTTCGGCTCCGATTGCGACGAGAACAGGCAGCAGCACCCACAACATCATCTGCCTGAGCCTGGTGGCATCGCTCATGCCCACCAGCATCGCGGTTCCGACCAGCACTGCCGAAAAGATCGACCAATAAAGATAGCGGAACTCGTCGGTTACTGCGGCCACGAAATAGGTTCCCGCATAGAGGGTGCCGGAGGTGGCGATGAGCATCAGGATGCGGTCGGACGGTGATCTGCCGTGGCGCCACAGCAGCGCCGCCATGCCGGCAAGCGCAATCACCCAGACATAGGGGCGGCCGAGCGGCGTGGTGGCGAGCGCGCGCACCACAAGGCCAAGGCCGCGATGGAGAATATTGCCTTCGAACCGGAGACCATAAGGATTGGCGTCGCTTTGGGTGACCCAGACGAAAGGCGCGCAACGCTCGCACCCGACGCGGAGAAGCATGGCGAAAACCAGCGTGCGATGTTCAAGATAGGCCACAGGTTCTGCGGCAATGGCCGAGACCCAGCGTGTCCTCGCTTCATCCCGGCTCGCAAAGTGCAGCATCGGGCAGGCATCGAACAGCCGGGGCGAATAGCAGCGCAGGTCAGGGTTGGCCGCCTTGTGACCGTCGGCTGCGAGATAGTTCCTGCCGGCGAAGTAGGAGATGCCGACGAGATCCCAGCTCGCGACGTACTGGAAAGAATCCCCTCGCTCGGCTTGCAGCGCGCGCGCCGTCACCGGGGGGGCGATAACCACTAGCGAACACAGGGCGATTCCGAGGAGCGTCCTCCAGCGCTTGCTCGGCACCGGCGCTTGTAGGGCGGCGGCGACCATGAGCGGCAATCCGGCTGGCCAGGCGTTATGGCGCATGGTGGCGCCGAGAAGAATGGCGAAAACGGCTATACCCCAGAAGGCCCAGATGGTTCGCTGCGGGCGCGACGGGAGCGAGCACAGCAACAGAAGCACCGAGCCCAGCGCCCAAAGGGCAGCAAACACCACATCTTTCCAGATGACGCCCGAGAAGGCCAAAAGAAACGGGAAAAAACCGGCGAGCACCGCGCACGATCCGATCATTCGGCCGCTGCGTCGAATGCAGAAGATCGCCAAAAGGCAGAAGGAAAGCCAATAGATGAGAAGATTGAAGAAGAGAAAACCCGACGGCCCCTGATCGATCGCAAGCAATTTCCGCCAGATCGCCGCCATCATGGGCGGATGAATATCGTTATATGTTCCTTCCAGCGCCTGCCGATATTGGTCAATGGAGTCGTAGGTCACCAAGCCGGGATAGAAGACGGCGATCGAGATGGCGAACGAGAGAAGCGCCATGACGTATGCGACGAGAAAAGCATTCCTTGCCCTTTTCACCAATGGACTCCCACGATCCGTCCCGATTGAGACAGCAGCTTAGTGCAACAGTCATTGAATAACTCGTAATTGCAACATCGCATGTGCGTCTGAAAGGCGGGCAGACTTTGCAGCAAGACTTGGCTAGGACGCCGTCGATGACGACAGAAACCGCATACGCCAAACTCAATCTCGCCCTGCACGTCCGCGCCCGCCGGTCGGACGGCTATCATGAGCTGGAGAGTCTGTTCGCCTTTTGCGCGGATGGGGATGAACTACGGGCGGAGCTGCGCGACGACGGCGAACTGACGCTGGCGATCGAGGGACCGTTCGCGGAGGATCTGAGCGCCGGTGAGGACAATCTCGTGCTGCGTGCGGCGCGCGCGCTGCAGGCGGCTGGCGGCACGCATCTCGGTGCCGATCTCGTGCTCGACAAGTGCCTGCCGATCGCCTCGGGCATCGGTGGCGGGTCGGCGGACGCTGCGGCGACGCTGCGCCTCCTGCTGCGCCTGTGGGGCCTCCGCCCGATGGAGATCGACTTTCCTGCCATCGCCGCATCGCTCGGCGCGGATGTGCCCGCCTGCCTCGGTTCCCGCACCATGTTCGGCGCGGGCGTGGGGGAGAGGCTGGAGCCGGTCGATCTCGATCTCGCGGGGACGCCGGTGCTGCTCGTCAATCCGCTGGTGCCGTGCCCGACCGGCCCGGTATTCAGGGGCTGGGACGGCATTGATCGCGGCCCGCTCGATCCGCTCGACTGGAAGCGCGGGCGCAATGATCTCGCCGCGCCCGCCATCGCGCTGGTGCCGGAGATTGACGAGGTGCTCGCGGTGCTGCGCGCGCAATTGCCGAGCCTTGCGCGCATGTCCGGCTCGGGCGCGACCTGCTTCGCGCTGTTCGCCAGCGAAGCCGAGCGGGATGCGGCCGCCGAGCGCATCGAGGTGGATCATCCGGACTGGTGGGGAATGGCGACAAATTTGCGTTAGAGCTGTGGAGCACTGGCGTCCTTGCTCAATTTCGCCCACCCCCTTCCGCCCGGCATCGGCAGCGCCTAGGTAGGATGGCATGTCTGCCCCGTTCGAAATTCTCGGCGATCCGCTCGCGCCGATCCTCATCATCGCCGATCATGCCTCGAACCATGTTCCCGAGGGCATCGATCTTGGCCTGCCGCCCGAGGCGATGCGCGAGCATGTTGCGCTGGACATCGGCGTGGCGGAGGTGGCGGCGCTGCTGGTCGAGCGGGGCGGGGCCTGCGCCATATTGGGCGGCGTCTCGCGTCTCGTCATCGATTATAATCGCGAGCCGGATGCCGCCGGTCTCGTGCCCGTGCACAGCGACGGTCACCATATCGAGGGCAACAGCGTTGCCGACGTGGCCGACCGCCTGACGCGCTTCTACGATCCCTATCATGCGCGCGTGGCCGAGCTTGCCGCGCAGCCGCACCGGCCCTTCATCCTCTCGCTGCACAGCTTCACGCCCAGCCTGCGCACCCGGCCGGAGGAAGCGCGGCCATGGGAGATCGGCATTCTCTACAATGCGGATGATCGCGGCGCGCGCATCGCCATCCCGCTGCTGGAGGCTGCCGGGCTGATCGTCGGCGAGCAGGAGCCTTATTCGGGCAAGCTGCTCAATGCCTCCATGAATCGCCACGCCGAGGCGCATCATCGCCCCTATCTCGGCGTCGAGATGCGGCAGGATCTGGTGAGCGAGCCGGCCGGACAGCGCCGCTTTGCCGATATATTGCATCCGATACTGGAGGCATGCCGCAACGCCCTTGCGTGAGCGGCGGGTTTGTTGGAAATGGGCCCCGCAAGAAAGGCTCAAGACATGACCCACACATTCGACAAGTCCAAGCTCCCCAGCCGCCACGTTTCGGTGGGCCCCGAGCGCGCCCCGCACCGCAGCTATTATTATGCGATGGGGTGGACCGAAGAGGACATTGCCAAGCCTTTCATTGCGCTTGCTTCCGCCGGCAACGACTCCGCGCCTTGCAACACCACGCTGGACCAGCAGGCCGACTGGGCCCGGGAAGGCGTGATGGCGGCAGGCGGCACGCCCTTCCGCTTCAACACCATCACCGTGACCGACGGCATCGCCATGGGCCATCAGGGCATGAAGAGCTCGCTCATCAGCCGCGAAGTGATCGCGGACTCGGTCGAGCTTTCCGTGCGCGGCCAT
>JAFKLU010000429.1 GCA_017304105.1 Sphingomonadales bacterium | reverse complement strand
CACCGACGACATGCGCCACGAGTTCTTCCGTCCTGCGGGCTGGCACAGCCTGACGGCGGGGCTCGATGCCAACGGGCGGATGATCGCGCTCAAGGATCATTTCGTGAGCTTCGGCGCGGACGGCAAACCCATTCAGGCAGCGGGCATGGGCGCGGGCGAGTTCCCGGCGCAACTGCTGAGCGACGTGAATTACGGCGTCTCCTACATGAAGACGAACGTGCCGACCGGCTTCCTGCGCGCGCCGACATCCAATGCCATGGCTTTCGTCTTCCAGAGCTTTCTGGACGAGGCGGCGCTGGCGGCGGGCCTCGATCTTCCGGAATTCCTGCGCCGTACGCTCGGCGAGGCGCGGCTCATTCCGGCCGTGCAGGGCCAGTCCGGCGAGTTCCACACCGGCCGCGCGCTCGGCGTCATCAACAAGGTCTGCGAGATGGCGGGCTGGAAGGGGCGCGAAGGCGGCAACGGGAAGGGGCGCGGCTTTGGCTTCTACTATAGCCATCGCGGCTATTTCGCCGAGGTGGTGGACGTGACGGTCGCACCCGGTGGCGCGGTGCATGTCGACAAGGTCTGGGTCGCGGGCGATGTCGGCAACCAGATCATAAACCCGATCAATGCCATCCACCAGGTGCAGGGATCGGTGATCGACGGCATCGGCCAGACGCTTGCGGGGCAGAATGTCGAGATCGTGAACGGTTCGGGCAACCGCACCAATTTCCACGACTTCCCGATTCCCCGGATCACGCACGCGCCCAAGGACATCGTCGTCGAGTTCGTGCTCTCCGACAATCCGCCGACGGGCCTCGGCGAACCGGCGCTGCCGCCTGTCATTCCGGCGATCGTCAATGCGATCTACGCCGCGACGGGCAAACGCCTTCGCCAGCTTCCGGTGGTGCCGGCGCAACTGGCGTAGAGTGACAGGCGGGCGGTGCTGTCGGGCTTTCCGGTGCCGCCCCGAGCCCTTGATGGGGCCTCAGCGAAAGCTGTGGGCGCCCGCACTTCATCCGCTTTATCGGGTTAGAATTGGGCCGGATCAGATCGAGGTTCGGTGACTGCCCGCTCGCAGGAGGCCGTCGGGATAAACTTCAGCCTTTCAGCTGAAGTCGAGACGCGTTGAGGCAGGCCTGCGCGTGTCTCGACTTCGCTCGACACGAACGGATGATCGGTGCGTCTCTTGCCGATCTGGGCAAGCTCTCCGGACAGACAACTAATGGCGACAAAGGCTCGTGCTCTATCCCGACCTTGCTCCTGCGAAAGCAGGAACCCAGGGCGCGGGCGCGGATCGTGTTGTCATACACCCTGCGCCCCCCTTGCGGGCGCACATTGCTCGAAGGTCAATTTTTGCCGGTCGACAAGACTGCTCCGAGCCGACCAGCGAGTCGGCTCAGAGAATTTCCCGCACCCGCTCGGGCGGACGGCCGAGCCGCACGCCCTTTTCGGTTTCGACCAGCGGCCGCTCGATGAGGATGGGATCGGCCGCCATGGCGTCGAGGATGGCCTCGTCGCTCGCGCCGGCCAATGCTTTGGCGCCGTCCTCCCCCTTGCGCAGCCCCTCGCGCGGCGTCATGCCGGCCTTGGCATAGAGCCCGGCCAGCGTCTCGCGGCCCGGCGGCGTCTTGAGATATTCGACGATCTCCACCTCGACGCCCGGCGTCCCCTGGAGGATCGCCAGCGTCTCGCGCGATTTCGAGCAGCGGGGATTATGGTAGATGGTGGCCTTCATCCGATCAGGCTTCCTTCTGCCGCTCCAGCCATTCCTCCAGCCACTTGATCGAGTAATCCCCGTTCTGCACGTCCGGATCGGCGATCAGCTTCTGGTGGAGCGGGATGGTGGTCTTCATGCCCTCGATGACGAACTCTTCGAGCGCGCGCTTGAGCCGCATGAGGCACCCTTCGCGTGTGCGCCCGTAAACGATGAGCTTGCCGATCATCGAATCATAATAGGGCGGCACATTGTAGCCCTGGTAGAGCGCGCTATCGACGCGGACGTGCATGCCGCCCGGCACATGATACATGGAGACGCGGCCCGGCGAGGGCGCGAAGGTCTGCGGATCCTCCGCATTGATGCGGCACTCGATGGCGTGGCCGGTGAAGATGAGATCTTCCTGACCTACCGAGAGCGGGCGGCCTTCAGCAATGCGGATCTGCTCGCGGACCAGATCGAAGCCAGTGATCATCTCCGTCACCGGATGCTCCACCTGGATGCGGGTGTTCATCTCGATGAAGTAGAATTCGCCATTCTCGTAGAGGAACTCGATGGTCCCGGCGCCGCGATAGCCCATGTCGGCCATCGCCTTGGCGACGATGCCGCCCATGCGGGCGCGCTCAGCGGCCGAAATGACCGGGGAGGGGGCTTCCTCCAGCACCTTCTGGTGGCGGCGCTGGAGCGAGCAGTCGCGCTCGCCCAGATGGATGGCATTGCCCTCGCCGTCGCCGAAGATCTGGAATTCGATGTGGCGCGGATTGCCGAGATATTTCTCCATATAGACGGTGTCGTCGCCGAACGCCGCCTTGGCCTCGCTGCGCGCCTGCGACATGAGGCTCTCGAACTGGTCCTCATCCGGTACGACCTTCATGCCGCGACCGCCACCGCCAGATGCCGCCTTGATGAGCACCGGATAGCCGATCTCGCGGGCGAGTTGCTTGGCCGCGTGCACATCCTCGATAGCGCCGTCCGTGCCCGGCACGAGCGGCAGGCCGAGCGCGCCGGCGGTCCTCTTCGCCTCGACCTTGTCGCCCATCACCCGGATATGCTCCGGCTTGGGGCCGACGAAGATGAGGCCGTGCGCTTCCACGATCTCGGCGAACTGGGCGTTCTCGGAGAGGAAGCCGTAGCCGGGATGGATGGCATCCGCGCCGGAGATTTCGGCGGCGGAGATGATCGCGGGGATATTGAGATAGCTATCCTTCGCAGCTGGCGGTCCGATGCAGACCGCCTGATCAGCGAGGCGAACGTGCATCGCGTCGGCATCCGCCGTCGAGTGCACCGCCACGGTCTTGATGCCCATCTCATGGCAGGCGCGATGGATGCGCAAGGCGATCTCGCCGCGATTGGCGATCAGCAGCTTCTCGATGCTCATGACCTGTGCGCCCTCAAGCGACCACGATCAGGGGCTGGTCATACTCGACCGGCTGACCGCTCTCGACGAGGACCGCCTGCACGGTGCCGGCGGCGGGTGCGGTGATCGGGTTCATCACCTTCATCGCCTCGACGATGAGCAGCGTCTGCCCGGCCTTCACCGTATCGCCGACCTTCACGAAAGGCGCGGCATCGGGCTCCGGCGTCAGATAGCAGGTGCCGACCATCGGTGACTTGATCGTGCCGGCAGCGGCCGCTGCGGGCGCGGCCGGAGCGGCTTCAACCGCGGCAGAAACAGGCGCGGCGACGGGCGCCGCCACGGGTGCGGCCGCGACGGGCCCGCCATAGCTCAGTGTCTGCGGGGCAGGCTTGCGCACCACGCGGATGCGCCGCTCGCCGTCTTCCACTTCGATCTCGGTGAGGTTGGTCGCGTCGAGCATCTTGGCAAGTTCGCGCACGAGCTTGACGTCAACCTGCATCGCGCTCTCGCCACCGTTGGTCTTGTCGGCCATGATAATCCTGGAACCCTGTTCTTGTCTTGTGAGTGGCCGCAGGGCCTATTGCGCTTCGCCCCATAAGGCAACCATTTCGACGGTTCCCGGTGCTCGGCGATCTTCGCTGCCTCAGTCCATCTCCAGCGCCGCTTCCAGCGCCAGCATATAGCCCAGGGGGCCGAATCCCGCGATTGTGCCCTTGGCAGCCATGCCCACATAGCTGTGATGCCGATAGGCCTCGCGCGCTGCGGGATTGGAAATATGCACTTCGATGACGGGGACGGTGATCGAGCGGATCGCGTCATAGAGCGCCAGGCTGGTATGCGTGAACGCGCCGGCATTGAGGATGACAGCGGTCGCCCCTTCCGCATTGGCCTCATGCAGCCAGTCGATGAGATGCCCCTCATGATTGGACTGGCGGAAATCGATCTCGGTATTGGCGCGCCGGGCTTCGTCCTCCATCCGCTCGGCGATGTCGTCCAGCGTGTCATATCCGTAGATTTCCGGCTCGCGCGTGCCGAGCAGATTGAGGTTGGGGCCGTTGAGCACGAAGATTTTTCGCGAAGACGCCATCGGCCGTCCTGTCCTTCTGGTTGTCTGTTTCAGGGGCTTCCCTATATGGCGGCCGGGGCGGCTCTCAAAGGAAAAGGTGCAGGCGGATGAGCGTGGACGGAACCATCGGCATCCATGTGAACGGCGAGCACCGCCGCGTGCGCGCGGGGCTGACGCTCGCGGAGCTGGCCAATGAACTCGGCCTGGCGCCGGAAAAGGTCGCCGTGGAGCGCAATCTGGAAGTGGTGCCCCGCGGCACGCTGGATCAGGTGATCGTCGAGGACGGCGATGAGCTGGAGATCGTGCATTTCGTTGGCGGCGGCTGAGCATTCTTGGGTTGGATTCGCCCGCGCCATGTCGCATTGGGCAACCCCGCAGCCAGCAGGAGCAGATTGAGTGAACGCGCAAGCCAGGATCGAGACCGAGGACAGCTGGAGCGTTGCGGGCAGGACCTTCCGTTCGCGGCTGATCGTCGGCACGGGCAAATACAAGGATTTCGAGCAGAACGCCGCAGCGGTCGAGGCATCGGGCGCGGAGATCGTGACCGTCGCGGTGCGCCGCGTGAACATCAGCGATCCCAAGGCGCCGATGCTGACGGACTTCATCGACCCGAAGAAGATCACCTATCTGCCTAATACCGCCGGCTGCTTCACCGCCGAGGACGCGATCCGCACGCTGCGCCTGGCGCGCGAGGCGGGAGGCTGGGATCTGGTGAAGCTCGAAGTGCTGGGCGAAGCGCGCACGCTCTACCCGAACATGGTCGAGACGATCCGCGCCACCGAGGTGCTCGCCAGGGAGGGCTTCAAGCCGATGGTCTATTGCACGGACGATCCCATCGCCGCGAAGCAGCTCGAAGATGCCGGCGCCGTGGCGGTCATGCCGCTGGGCGCGCCGATCGGCTCCGGGCTGGGCCTGCAGAACCGCGTGACCATCCGCCTGATCGTCGAGGGCACCAAGCTGCCGGTGCTGGTCGATGCGGGCGTCGGCACCGCGTCGGACGCGGCCGTAGCGATGGAACTGGGCTGCACCGGCGTCCTCATGAACACCGCCATCGCGGAGGCCAAGGACCCGGTGCTGATGGCGCGCGCCATGAAGGCCTCGGTCGAGGCGGGGCGCATGGCCTATCTCGCCGGTCGCATGGGCCGGCGCATGTATGCCGATCCGTCGAGCCCGCTGGCGGGATTGATCTGATTCGCGCGCTTCCCCGTGGCGCGCGCCCGGTTCGTCGCGAAGGCTGAAACGCGCGGAACCGGCGCGATCCCCGTCCGTTCTTCTCCTGCAAGCCATGGAGAGAAACGATGGGCGAACTGACGGACAAGGCGAAAGGCATCGCCAACGAAATTGCGGGCAATGCCAAGCAGATGCAGGGCGAAGCGAGCAACGATCCCGACCGCAAGGCCGAGGGCATCGGCCAGGAACTGAAGGGCAAGGCCCAGCAGATCAAGGGATCGATCAAGGGCGCGCTCGGCGACAAGGTCTGACGGCCCGACCATATCCATTTGCCCCCTCGCGCATGAGGGCGGTCGCAAGACAGGCCATCCGATCGAGTCGGGTGGCCTGTTTGCTTGAGCCGCGATATCCTCCGCCCTCATGGCGCCGCTGCTCCTCCGCCCCCTGCGCATCGATGAGACGGATGCGGCCGCCGCCATCGCCCGCCGCGCGATGCGGACGGTGCCCTGCTTTCAGGAGGGGCTGCACACGCCCGAGGAGGATCGGGCCTTCTGGCTTAGCCATGTTTTTACGGCCTGCGAGATACTGGGCGCTTATGCTGACGGGCGGTTGCTGGGGCAGGTCGCGGTGGGGCAGGGCTGGGTCCACCATCTCCATGTCGATCCGCACTGGCAGGGCAGGGGCATCGGCACCGCGCTGCTCGGCGCCGTGCAGGAGAGGCTGGACGATATCCAGCTCTGGACCTTTCAGGCCAATGCCGGCGCCCGGCGCTTCTATGAGCGGCAAGGCTTCATCGCCGTGGAACTCACCGATGGCGCGGACAATGAGGAGAAGGAGCCCGATGTGCGCTACCGCTGGCTGCGGTGACGACATAATGTTGCGCGCGAATGGGCCTCTTTCCTGCCGTTTTTGACAACCCGGCGATTTGACCGAAAATCTGCTTCACCCTATGGGCCAACGCAATTTCTGGTTCTCGATGCGAGCAGGGAGTCGCTGATGAAGAAACTCTACCCCGACGCTAAATCCGCGCTGGATGGCCTGTTGTTCGACGGCATGTTGCTCTGCGCGGGCGGCTTTGGCCTGTGCGGCATTCCGGAGCGGCTGATCGACGCGATCCGCGACTCCGGCGTCAAGGATCTCACCGTCGCCTCGAACAATGCGGGCATCGATAATGAGGGGCTCGGCAAGCTGCTGCGCACGCGCCAGATCAAGAAGATGATCTCCTCCTATGTCGGCGAGAACAAGGAGTTCGAGCGGCAATATCTCTCCGGCGAGCTGGAGGTGGAGTTCTGCCCCCAGGGCACGCTGGCGGAGCGCTGCCGCGCTGGCGGAGCGGGCATTCCCGGCTTCTACACCAAGACCGGCGTCGGCACGCTCGTGGCCGAGGGTAAGGAGACCAAGGTCTTCGACGGGCAGGAATATGTGCTTGAGCGCGGCATCTATGCCGATGTCTGCATCATCAAGGGCTGGAAGGCCGACGAGAGCGGCAATCTCGTGTTCCGCAAGACCGCGCGCAACTTCAACCTGCCCATGGCGACCGCCGGCAAGATCTGCGTCGCGGAAGTCGAGGAAGTGGTGCCGACCGGCAGCCTCGACCCGGATTCGATCCATCTGCCCGGCATCTACGTGAAGCGCATGATCGTGGGCGCGCCTTACGAGAAGAAGATCGAGTTCCGCACCGTTCGCCAGAGGGAGGCCGCATAATGTCCGATGTCGAAACGAAGGGCTGGACCCGTGACCAGATGGCCGCCCGCGCCGCGCGCGAGCTTCAGGACGGCTTCTATGTGAACCTGGGCATCGGCATCCCGACGCTGGTGGCGAACCATATCCCGCCGGGCGTCGAGGTGACGCTGCAGAGCGAGAACGGCATGCTCGGCATCGGCCCGTTCCCCTATGACGACGAGGTCGATCCCGATCTCATCAATGCCGGCAAGCAGACCATCAGCGAGCTGCCTAATTCCGTCTATTTCTCCTCGGCGGACAGCTTCGCGATGATTCGCGGCGGCCATATCGACCTGACCGTGCTTGGCGCGATGGAAGTCAGCGAAGGGGGAGACATCGCGAACTGGATGATCCCCGGCAAGATGATCAAGGGCATGGGCGGCGCTATGGACCTTGTTGCCGGCGTCAAGAAGATCATCGTGGTCATGGAGCATGTCTCCAAGAACGGCGATCCCAAGTTCATCCCGGCCTGCACGCTGCCGCTGACCGGCAAGAATGTGGTCGACATGATCGTGACGGACCTGTGCGTCTTCGCGCGGCCCGATCATGAGTCGCCGTTCAAGCTCGTCGAACTGGCGCCGGGCGTGACGGCCGAGGAAGTGGCCGCGAAGACGACGGCGCATTACGTCGCCTGAACAAGGCTGCGGGCTCCTGCGCAAGCGGGAGCCCGGACAGCTCGAAGCGCGCGTGGCGCGGGGCTGAAACCGCTCGACCGCGCTCGGTCGTTTGCGGTAGAATTGCGGCATGTCCGCCGGGTTCCTCGCCTTTCCCGCCGCCGCATTGATCGGCGTGGGGAGCGCGCTGGCCACGGGGCGCA
>JAFKLU010000428.1 GCA_017304105.1 Sphingomonadales bacterium | reverse complement strand
CCCGACCGGCACCGGCATGGGCGGCTCGGAACTGCCCGACCTGCAGGCCGAATTCAGCAGCGAGCCGCACGTCCGCGGCGTCTGCTCCATGGCCCGCACCAACTATCCGCACAGCGCCAACAGCCAGTTCTTCATCTGCTTCGACGACGCCACCTTCCTCGATCGTCAGTACACGGTCTGGGGTCAGGTGATCGAGGGCATGGAGCATGTCGACGCGCTGCCCAAGGGCGAGCCGCCGCGCACGCCGGGCAAGATCGTCAAGGCGACCGTCAGCGAGTAAGAATTCGATTCCGCATTCCGGCCGAGCCGGCCGGGATGTCCCTTGCAGGTGGGATGGCCGAGTACGGCCCTGGCCTTTTGGCCTGCGCTTCCAGACTGGCATATTCAGGCTCCCCCTTCCCCCTCGCGGGAGAGGGCGGGCTCGGCCGCGCTGCCCCGTCCCTCTCTTCGAGCTGCGTCACCCGCGTTTCACGCGGGAGAAGCGTGATCGCTCCATGAAGCCGCTCCATCGACGAGCCGAGCATTAAACCGGACGGATCACGGAACCTGAAGATCAGGTAACGATCACTTCAAGTAAATCTGAACATGCAATGAATTGAATATGCGGTGTCGCGCAAATGACACAGGCACCAATCTCCACTTTTCTGCCATATTTCATTCGGGAACAGTTCAGGCGCAAGAGCCATTTTGAACCCGTGATCCAGCGCAACTGATCACGCTTGGGAGGCTTCGCCTCCGCCTGTTTCAACAGCAAGGTTCATTATCATGAAAGCTCTTCCCCTCACCACCCTCGCCGCAGCGTTCGCGGTCGGCCTTTCGGCCCCGGCTCTCGCGCAGGACGATGCCGCTTCCGGAGGGCGCCTCGAACCCTATGTCGGCGTGATGGCGGGCCTGCACGACTTCGACAATGATCAGTACAAGGGCAGCCCGCCGAGCGGCTATCGCGGCTGGCTGGCCGAGGGCGTCGCGGGCCTCAATTATGATCTCGGCCCCGTCATCATCGGCGCAGAAGGCAGCGTCGCCAAGGGTTTCGACAAGGATATCGACTGGGAATATGGCGCGGCCGGCCGGCTCGGCGTGAAGGCCGGCAAGGACAGCATGTTCTTCGCCAAGGTCGGCTATCAGTGGACCCAGTTCGACGACAGCGCCCGGCCGCCCGTTTCGACCAGCCGCAAATATGATGGCGTGACCTACGGCTTTGGCACCGAAATCTCGCTCGCGGATCTCGGCGGCAGTGCGGACCGCAGCAATCTGCGCCTGCGTGCGCAGGTGGACACACGCGGCGACTTCCACAGCTTCCGTCCGATGGCGGGCATCGTCGCGAAGTTCTGATCCCGCTTCTCTTCCTCTCGGGATCAGGGGAACGGCCGGCGCTGACGTGGGAGTGCGCCGGCCGTTCTTCATTTCCCTCAGCTCACTCGCAGAGCCCCGCCGCCCGCTGGGCAATGCCGCCAAGGCCCCGGCATTTCGGCTTTCGCGCCGGCGGGGGATTGTCGCCCGCCTCGCTCTCGTCCGCATCCTCCATCGCCCCGCGCGATCCCATCATCTCCTCCATGCCGGGCATCCCCGCCATGAACATGGTGTAGGAACGGAAGCGCACGCGGGTCGTCCAGTCCGGCTTCCAGGGGATTTTGACGTCGCTCGGGCGCGGCGGATTGGCGAAATGCAGCTCCGGGCCATAGGCATAGAGGCTGCCCATAGTCATCTCGCCGCCGGCCTTCTTGACCTCGGCCGGGATCTCGCAGCTCGTCTGGCTGGGCGGCATGACGGTCTTGGCCGCAATCAGCTTCTGCACGGCGGCGGGCGAGAGCCAGTCCCAGAGCGGCCCGCCAAAGGCCTGCGTCGCCGAGGATGCCCACCAGACCATGTCGGTCGGCTGGCCGCGCCCGTCACCCTTGGCCGAGAAGGCCCAGGCATAATAGCCGGTCGCGCTCGGCAGGCTGTTCCAGTTGATCAGGATCGAGCCGCTTGGTTGCACGCTGGAGCGGGCATTCAATGCGGGCATGTAATCCTGGTTCAGCGTGAAGGCGATCTCCGGCGCATAGCTGCTGACGATCCGGTGCGCGCCGAGGATGGAGCCACCGGGCTTTAGGGATTTGCCATCCTTGCTGTTTGGCCAGTCGGCATAGGTCTTGCTGTTGGACGGCTTGATGTCCCAGTCGCCGGGCAGGTTCATCGGCGGCGCATAGAGGCCCGCCGGCATCTGGCCCTTGGCCATCTTGGCGAAGTCGATCACCACCGGCTGGTTCTTGGGCGCGGTCGGGCCGCAGCCCCAATAGATGAGCAGCCGGCCCTTGGGGAGCTGGCCTTCGACCGGGGTTTCGCGCGGCGAGGCGCTCGGCGTCGGGGTGAGGAGCTGCACCGATTTGCCCAGACCCGCACCGGCAGGCATGAAATGCTCCGCTGTCGGTGCGCCGGTGGGCGTGCGTGTGGAGCCGATGCGCAGGGTCATCTCGTGCATGGCCCGCGCACCACCCCCGCCCATCATGGACATGGCGGCTCCCATGCCGCCTCCCCGCCCCATGCCGGCCATGCCGGACATGGTCCCGGCATCGATCGTGTAGCGCGCGATCGGCGGGAAGACCTGCTGTTGCTGCTGAGTCGCGGCTGGCGCGGCGAGCATCGCGACCATGGCCAGGCCGCTGCCCATCCGCGCCGCGCGGCCGAATTTCGGATCGAACATGAAAGATTTCTCCCACTAGCGGGCTGCTGCTGAGCCCTTTCCCTCGCTGCCGCGTGCATAGACCTGCGCCACGACATGAGATTGGACGAATCCGTCACCAAAAAACCTTGGTAAAATCCCTCATCCCTCGTGGCTGCGGCCACCGAGCGCGGATGGGCGGGAGGGTAGGATGGTCCTTCCGCTGCGGGCAAGCGCGCTCCCGGCGAGCGGCTATGCGAGAGGCCATATCATTTGCAGGAGAGCAGCCATGGCCATCGATCCCGTCCGCGTCGTCCTTGTCCCCAAAGATGCCGATGCCGACACGGCGGCGGCGCGCCAGATCGTGCTCGACCTGCGGCTCGATACGGAGAAGGGCAGCAGCAATGGCCCCTTCCCCGCCTTCGGCCGCATCGGCGATTTCCGCAAGCCGGAGACCCTGTTTCCCTTCACCCTGATGATGGACGGCCGGCTCGACATGGGCGCTCATGCCAGCGATGCGCAGCGGCAGGACAAGCTCGACATAAGGGGCGCAACGCTGGAAGTCGGCGGTGATGTGCCGCTGATCTCGGGGGATGCGAGCGAGCCGTTCGTGATCCAGTCGATCACGCGGCTGCTGGACTGAGCGGCCTGTTCCCGCGACGGCGGGAGCATGGGTTGAGGCTGTAAATGCCCCCTCGCCATTCGCTTCGAGCGGAGGGTCGAGCTTGTCGAGACCCGCAGGCGAGAAGGCTGGTTCTCGACTGCGCTCGATCCGAACGGCTGTTCTGGCGCGATCGCGCCCTGAACTACCCGCTGTTCCGCAGCGCCGTCGCGATCGCGTTAATCGACAGCTCGATGCCCTCCCGGATGCGCGGGTCGGTCTCGCCGGCGCGATGGCGCTTGAGCAACTCCACCTGCAGCAGGTTCAGCGGCTCGATATAGGGCAGGCGCAGGCGGATGGAGGCATCGAGCGCGGGACTGTTGGCAAGCAGATAAGGCTGCCCCGTCGCGGCGAGAAGCTGGTCGTGGGCGAGGTGCCAGCCCTCGCGGATGCGGGCGAAGATCGCGTCGCCCTCGGCCTTGTCCTCGACGAGGGGGAGATAATGCGCGGCAATCTCCAGATCCGACTTGGCGAGCACCATCTCCATGTTCGCCATGCTGGCGCGGAAGAAGGGCCAGCCCTGCGCCATGTCGCGCAACAGCGCATCATCGCCGAAAGCCTTGAGCGCCTGGCCCACGCCATACCAGCCCGGCAGCATCACGCGCGCCTGGGACCAGGAGAAGACCCAGGGGATGGCGCGCAGATCCTCGATGCGGCTGCCCTTGGTACGGCTGGCCGGGCGCGAGCCGATCTTGAGGCCGCTGATTTCCTGAATGGGCGTCAGGCCCCGGAAGAATTCGCGGAAACCGGGCGTCTCGTAGACCAGATCGCGATAAGCGCGGAAGGCCAGCGACGAGATCTTCGCCATGGCGGCGGAGAAGCGCTCATTGTCGGCCGCCGAAAGCCGCTCGGGCTCCAGGCTGGCGAGCAGCGCGGCGCTGGTGACGGCTTCCAGATTGACGCGCGCGCTTTCCTGCGTGCCATATTTGGCGGCGATGACCTCGCCCTGCTCGGTGATGCGGATGCGCCCCTGCACGGTGCCCGGCGGCTGCGCCTGGATCGCCTGGAAGGATGAGCCTCCGCCCCGCCCGACCGCGCCGCCGCGACCATGGAAAAGCTGCATCCCGACGCCCGCCTGCTCGAACACCGGCGCAAGGGCGAGGCTCGCTTCGTAGAGCCCCCAGGTCGAGGTGAGATAGCCGCCATCCTTGTTGCTGTCGGAATAGCCGATCATCACTTCCTGATGGCCGCGCGCACGCACCAGTGCGCCAATCTCGGGCAGCGCGAAATAGGCTGACATGATCGCGGGCGCGGCTTCCAGATCGGCAATGGTCTCGAACAGCGGCACCGCCATGATCGGAGCCCATGGCGCATGCTCGCCATCCGCCGCCTTCCACAGGCCGGCCTCCTTGAGGCGGATGTTCACCTCCAGCATGTCCGAGATGCTCTCGGCCTTGGAGATGAGATAATGGGCGATCGAGGCTGGTCCATAGCTCGCATGCGCATCGGCCGCCGCCGCCACGATGCCCAGCTCGGTCGTCGTCTCCTCGCTATATTGAGCGAAGCGCGAGCCGAGCGGGCGGTTGCTGGCGAGCTCCCTGCGCAGCAGCGCGACGCGGGCTTCCTCGTCCAGCGCCAGATAGTCCGCCTCTACCCCGGCTTCCCTGAGCAGCTCGGCGACCACGCGTTCGTGGACGGCGCTGTTCTGCCGCAGGTCCAGCGTGGCGAGATGGAAGCCGAACAGCTCGACGGCGCGGATCAGCCGGGCCAGCCCGCCGCCCGATGCCAGCGCGCCATTGCCCTCCATGGCAAGGCCGCGCCCGAGCGTCGCGAGATCGTGCCGCAGATCCTGCGCGCTCGGATAGGGCTCGCCCTTGAGCCGCGAGGGGCGCGGCGGCTGTGTGCCGGTGAGCTTCTCGTAAGTGGCGGCGACGCGCGCATAGATGCCGGCAATCGCGCGGCGATAGGGTTCGTCCCGTCGGCTGGGCGCATCGTCCCCGCTGGCGGCGGCGAGCTGCCGGACGGTGGCGGGCACGGCGGCGAGTTCGCTCGAAATGGAAAGCTGGGCGCCCAGTTCGTGCAGCGCATCCAGATAGTAGCGCAGCGCCGAGCCGCAGGCGCGGCCGAGCGCGAGGCGGAGCTGCTCTGCCTGCACGAAGGGATTGCCATCGCGATCTCCGCCGATCCAGGTGCCGAGCCGCAGGAAGCCGGGCACGCGATGCCCCAGCACGCGGTCCCAGCGCGCATAGAGGCCGGGCAGGACGGGCATGAAGATGTCGCGAAAATAGGAGAGCGCATTGTCGATCTCGTCGCGCACGAACAGCCGCTCGCGGCGCAGCGGCCGGGTCTGCCAGAGCAGGGCGATCTGGCGGGTGATCGCATCCTCGATCGGCTCGCCATGCGGCGTCTCGATCGCGCCCATATCCCGCAGGGCCATCAGATCGGCGATCACATTGCGGTGATCGATGATCGACTTGCGGCGCACCTCGGTCGGATGCGCGGTGAGCACGGGCACCACCAGCGCCTTTTCGAGCAGCGCCAGCACGTCGGCGGGCTTGATGCCGTCCTGCTCCAGCTTCGCCACCGCGCTGGCCATATCCGCGCCCGGCTCGGCCGCGATGCCCTGCCGATCCTCGGCCAGATTGGCGAGCATGGAGAACAACATGAAGCCGCGCACGAAGGCGAGCGTGTCATCGAGCGTCAGCGCGGAAAGGCCGGTATCGACACCTTCGGGCGGCGCCACGCCCCGCGCGCGATCGACCGAGGCTGCACGAATATATTCGGTCTGCCGAAACAGCCGCTCCCCCCCATAAATGCGGATCACATCGCCCAGCAGCCGCCCAAGATAGCGGATGTCGGGATTCTGGGAGATGCTGGGTCTGGGTGCATCCATGGTGTCATGCTGCATTGCAGCGCGGAGTCGGTCAAGCGGCGATACGCTAGCGGGGCGTACCCCAGACGATTTCCGTGACGCGCTGGATGACGACCTGTCGTGCACCAGTGCGCTCGATTGCCGCGCGCACAGCCTCATCGAACTCGACAGCACGCGATCCCATCGCCCGCCGCGACAAGGATGCGCGGGCATGGAAGGAGTCGATATATTCCTCAATCGACTGGACCATCGGATCCGGCGCGATCCTAATCCGGCCTTCCTCGATGAAGAGGCCACGGGCAGTGAGTTCCCGCCCCGTGTCGTAGGGCGTGTAACCTTGCAAGGTGGAATAGCTTTTGATCAGTGGCAACAACTCCTCCTGCCAAGGCGACGGCAGGGCGCGATTGTCGACGATGGCGAGCTGACCTCCCGGCGCCAGCAAGTCACGGCACTTCGGAAGAACATAGGGCCAATCCATCCAATGCAAACTCTCTCCTGCAACGATCAGCGCATAGGGGCCGACGAGCACCGCTTCCTCGAAGGACACGGTTTGCCAGCGCAGATGCGGCAGATCACCGGCGGGCATTGCGCGGCCTTGCTCTATCATCGAGGGCGAGATGTCGATGGCATCAACCGGGAAGCCGCGCTCCGCCAAGGGCCGCGCGAGGAACCCGGTGCCGCAACCGATGTCGAGGATCGGCCCGTAGCCGGGCATCAGCGCGATCAGCGTATCGAAGACCGCAGCGGCATAACCGGGCCGGTTTCGATAGGAGCGCGCAACATCAATATCTTCGAAAGCTGCCGCCTGATCGGCGCGCAAAAATTCGGGCTTAGGGGCCGGCTGCGTCAAGAAAGCCGACAGGCCTTCATTCAGGCATGCTCCAGCGTGCACTGGAGCGGATGCTGGTTCTGCCGGGCGAAGTCCATCACCTGATTGACCTTGGTCTCGGCCACTTCGTAGCTGTAGACACCGCAAACCCCCACGCCGCGCTGGTGGACGTGGAGCATGACGCGGGTCGCCTGTTCGAGATCCATGCGAAAGAAGCGCTGGAGAACATCCACGACGAATTCCATCGGCGTGTAATCGTCGTTCAGCATCAGCACCTTGTAGGGCGTGGGCTTCTTCGTGCGCGTGCGGGTACGCGTGGCGATGCCAAGGCCCGGACCGCCGGGTCCCTCCTCATCCTGTCGTCCAGCCATGCGGGGCTGGTTCTTCGCCGCGCCAATCATCATCATGGCCTTGAAAATAGGGCATGGCCGGGCTCCCTTGCAAGGGCTGAGGCCATGCGGGACACAAAAAAGGCGGCCCGACGAGGCAGGCCGCCCTTCCATTCCCACACGGTGAAATAAATCAGGCCGCGAGCGACTTCATCTTCTCGGTCACGATCGAGACGCGATTGCTGAGCGGCTGGGTGATGTCGCTCACCAGCTTGAGCATCGCTTCGCTGCTCTTCGATGCTTCAGCGGCGAAGCTGTCCATGGTCGCGGACATGAGCTCGCTCTGGAGCTGGAAGAACTCGGCCGGCGTCTTCACGGCGGCGAAGCTCTTCATCGTGGCGCTGGTCTTCTCGAAGGACTTGCGGCCGAACTCGGCGGCTTCCTGGCTCAGCGACTCGACGCCCTTGGCGGCGATCTTCGACGATTCGACAACCGCTTCAAGATTGCCCTTGGCAAGCTCGCCCAGCTCTTCGAAAGCCTTGGCGGACTTTTCCATGGCCGTCTTGGTCTTCTCGTTCATCTCGGTGAA
>JAFKLU010000427.1 GCA_017304105.1 Sphingomonadales bacterium | reverse complement strand
CAGCAGCTTGACCCCATGCTTTGGCCGTAAAGCCGCCGAGCAATTCGGCGCGGTGCTGGGCCACGCGTTGCATCAGGTTGGAGGTGACGCCCAGATAAAGCGTGCCGTTGCGACGCGACGCCAGAAGATAGACATAGGGATCACGGTCGCGCGACATCGCACCGTCGCTACTGGATTCCCGCGTTCGCGGGAATGACGAAGAACGAGCCGGATTACCGCTAAGTCGTCGTGTCGGGATAGTCCGGTTCCAGTTCCGCTTTGCGAACAGCCGCCATCCCAACTCGTCCGCCCCCCAAGCCTTGAGCCAGAAGTGCGGCTGCCTGCGCCAGTCGGCTCAATCCTTCTTGAGCTTCAGCCCCCGCAGCGCCGCCGCCATGGGGCCGGCCTCACCTTCGCTCAGCACGCCGAGGGCGCGCAGCGCTGAGTCTGCGTCCGGCGCGCGAGGATAGGGATCGAGATTGAGGGCGAGGGTCTGGGCGACCGCTTCGCCAAGATCGATGCGATCGTCCTCCAGCGGGAGGAGGTCGCAATCCTCGTCGCTCAGCTCCACTTCCTCCTCGCCGCCGCCAACGCCGTTCTCATCAAGCCCGCGCACGAAGCGGATGGCGAACCGCACGTCGAGATGGGCCGGCACGTCCTCGTCCGTGGCGACGCAGGCCTGGACCAGATCGGCGACGAGCGTGCCGGCGATGTGCGCGCCGCCCGCCTCCGGCGCGGCCGTCAGGCGCGCTTCCAGCCGGTCCAGCGCGCGCAGGCCGAAGCGGCGGGCCAGCGCCGCGCGCTCCTCCGCCGTCGCCTCGATCGTGCGTTCGCGCGAGCCGTCGCCCAGCTCGTTCATGCGCAGGAAGCGGGAGAATTCGGGCTGTTCGGCCATGATCTAGCTCGCGATGTTTCCCGCCAGCAGGGCCGGCAGGTCTTTCGTCGCGAGCCGGTCCGCCAGCGCGCGCATCTGCGCCTCGACATAGGCAAGCTCGTCATTCGCCGGCCGCTCGCCGCGATAAAGATTGCGCACCAGCGCATCGGCAGGCGGCGCTTCGCCGGAGAGGCCCGCGCGATAGGCCGAGAGTCGCCCGCCCAGCGCGCCGACCATGCGGCCGACCTGCTTGCCGACCACGATGTCGCCAAAGCCGATCTGGCGGATCTGGCCGTCCATGTCGTCGATGAAGATCTCGGTGAGCTTGACCGATTCCGGTTTCGCATCGAGCGCCTCCAGCCGCAGCAGCACCAGCGAGAGCACCGCCGCGACCATGTCGAATCGGCCGTCCAGCGTGTCGGCGACGCCGCCTTCCAGATACCAGTGCGGTGCCCGCGCGGTCTCGACAACGGCGCCGTAGAGCGGACGCAGCGCGGCGCGATCGTCCTTGCGGGAAAAGAGGGAGGCGAGAAAACTCATGCGCGGTTCAGCTTCGTGGCGGCAGGGAAAGGCGAGCGGAACGGGCTGGCCCGTTTCCGCGCGGCGGCACTTGCATATTGATTGCGGCGGCTGGCAATGCAATGGGCAGCAGACTTGGACATGACGGATTTTGGAAGGCTATCGCGGGAGATGAGCATGCAGCGTAGCATTGGGCGGCCTCTTCTGGTCGCGGGCGCGGCGGCGATCCTCCTGTTCGCCGGCGGCTGCACGCGCATTCGCGCACATCAGGGCTTCCTCGCCGACCAGCTCATCGTGGATTCGGTGGCGCCCGGCGTTGACAATCGCGCCTCGGTCGAGGGCGCGCTCGGCCGGCCGACCTTCACATCGCAATTCGGGCCGGAGCGCTGGTATTATGTCGCGCGGGACACGCGCTCGCTCGCCTTCGCCTCGCCGCGGCCTACGGATCAGCTCCTCGTCACCGTCCAGTTCGATGCCAAGGGCAATGTCGCGAGCATCGACCGCAACACATCGCTCGATCAGGTGGCGAACATCTCGCCATCGGGCGCCAAGACGCCGACGCTGGGCCGCAAGCGCAGTCTGCTCGACGAGATCTTCGGCAATATCGGCGCGGTGGGCGCGGCGGGTGCCGGCGGCGCGCCGACGGGGCCGGGGCCGAACGGAGGCTGACGCCCCCCATCGTTGCGCGCTTCAACGCGGGGCACGCGCCGCCTTCGGATGAGGGCCGGGCGAAGCTTCTGTGTCCAATGTGGTTCCGAACCGGGGCCAAACCGCGAACAGGCCGCCCGTCTCGCGCAGTTTTTCTTGCAATTGCTTCGATATTGGATTGAAGTCGCTCAATTGAGGGAGAGCCGACATGCAGCATATCGGCGATCTGGAGCCCTTGGGGCAGCCGGATTTCTTTGCCGACCATGCGCCTCTTGGCCGCTATAGCGCCAAGCGCAGTCGCTGGCGCTTCGCGGTCGGCTCGCTTGTGGTCGGCTTCGACCGCGCGAGCGAACAGATTCAGGCGGAAAAGGGACGGCCCGATCGGCGGGGCAGGCGTGGTGCCGATTTCGGCCAGCGCCTGATGATTCTCGTCGGCGCGCTGAGCAGTGTGATCCTGAGCATTGCGGCCGCGGGGTGGCTCTGGACCACGCGCGGAGCGATCCTCGGGCAGGGCGAGCGCGTGGAAACGCCGATCGTCGATCGCGGCGCCGCGGCGCTCCACGAGCGGGAGGCGGCCGGCCCCGTGCAGACCGTCATTCCTACCTCGCCACCCAAGGCACGGCTCACCGCGACGATCGAGCGGGGCGGAACGGCACCGGCCGTGGCGCCTGCCCCGCGCGCCACGGTGCCCATCGCCGAAGGCAAGGACATTCAGCCGCGCCCGGCGGTGGAGAATCCGGGGGTCAATCGCGCGCCCGATCAGGCCATAGTCGCCTCGGGCAATTTCCTGCTGATCCCCGCCGTCGGCTTCGCTGTGTCAAGGGCCATGACGAGCGGCGAGGCGCAGAATTGGGAAGCGGGCGATTATCACGGTCTTGTCGTGGTGGGCGACGCCGACCGGCGCGACGGCAAGAGCTGCCGTCAGGGCACAGTCCTGCTGCGCGACGGGTCCAATCAAGGACGCACGCAGCGCTTCGAGCGGTGCGCCTGAGGGGCTGCGGACAGTTGCGTCTTGATGAACTAAAATAAGCGCTTCTGCATAGCCGCAGGCCGGCGCCTCTCAACGCATGAGCCCGGGGCGGGCGGCAACGGGCAATGCTCTGCGTTTAGAAATTTCATGCCGGAAAGGTCCGCGATCGGGCAGTGGCGTGGAGTGCGTGAAGGGCGGGAAAGTCTTGGAGGAGCGGGCGTTTCCGTCCCCTTTTTCGTCATTCCCGCGAACGCGGGTATCCAGTCAGCCTAGCGTTACGAAGCCAAGGTTTGTGACCAGATCCTGCCAGTCGGGCAGACCAGCAGCTTGACCCCTTGTTCCGCCGAGAAGCCGCTGGGCGCCTCCGCGCCACGCCGCGTTCAGCGGGCGATGCCGCCTGCCGCCAGTACCGCCAGCGTCACCAGTTCCGATGCGGTCGAGGCCATGCTCGCCACCTGCACGGGCACGCTCATGCCGACCAGCACCGGGCCGATCACCGAGTCGCCGCCCAGTTCGCGCAGCAGCTTTGCGGAGAGATTGGCGGACTGCAGGCCGGGCATGACCAGCACATTGGCCGGGCCGGACAGGCGGCAGAAGGGATAGTTGCGCATCACCCGCGCATTGAGCGCCACGTCCGGCGCCATCTCGCCTTCATATTCGAAGTCCACGCCGCGCTCGTCGAGAATATGGACGGCCTCGCGGATGCCCTCCAGCCAGTTGCCCGAGGGATTGCCGAAGGTCGAGTAAGAGAGGAAGGCGACGCGCGGCTCATGGCCCATGCGGCGGGCGACGGCAGCCGTCTCGATGGCGATGTCGGCGAGTTCCGCTGCGGTCGGGCGCTCGTTGACGGTCGTGTCCGCCATGAACACGGTGTGGCTGCGCCCGACAAGGATGTGGATACCGAAGGGCGTGCGATCCGGCGCCGGATCGATGACGCGCCGCAATTCGCGCATGGTCTGCGCATAGGTACGGGTGACGCCGGTGATCATCGCGTCCGCCTCGCCCATCTTCAGCAGCATGGCGCCGAAGATGTTGCGATCGCGGTTGACCATCCGCTCGCAATCGCGCCGCAGATAGCCGCGCCGCTGGAGGCGCTCGTAGAGCCGGTCGACCATCCTGGGGACGAGCGGCGAGTTGACGCTGTTGTAAAGCTCGAAGCTCTCCGGATCGCGCACGCCGAGGTCGCGGAGCTGGTCATAGACGTCCTGACGGCCGACAAGGACCGGGATGCCGTAGCCCCCGTCGCGGAACTGGATGGCGGCGCGCAGCACCACTTCCTCCTCCGCTTCGGCGAAGACGACGCGCTTGGGCGCGGCCTTGGCCCCCTCATAAGCGAGCGTGAGGACCGAGGTGGTGGGATTGAGGCGCGCGCGCAGCGACTGGCGATAGGCCTCCATGTCCTCGATCGGCTGCTGGGCGACGCCCGATTTCATCGCTGCCTGTGCGACGGCGGCGGGCACCACCTCCATGAGGCGCGGGTCGAACGGCGCGGGGATGATATAGTCGGCGCCGAAGCTGTGCTTGGTGCCATAGGCGAGCGCCACTTCCTCGGGCACCTGCTCGCGGGCGAGCTCGGCAATGGCGGTCGCGGCGGCGATCTTCATCGCCTCGTTGATTGCGGTCGCACGCACGTCGAGCGCGCCGCGGAAGATGAAGGGGAAGCCGAGGACGTTGTTGACCTGGTTCGGATAGTCCGAGCGGCCCGTGGCGATGATCGCGTCCGGGCGCGCCGCCTTGGCGACGGGGGGCAGGATCTCCGGATCGGGATTTGCCATGGCGAAGATGATCGGCTTGGCGTGCATCTCGCCGATCCATTCGGGCTTCAACGCATCCTTGGCGGAGAGGCCGAGGAAGATGTCCGCGCCCTTCAGCGCATCGTGCAGCGTGCGCGCTTCGGTGCGCGCGGCATGGGCGGACTTGAACTGGTCCATCTGCTCGGTGCGGCCCTGGTAGATGACGCCCGCGCGATCGCACATGATCACATTGTCATGCGGCACGCCCAGTGCCTTGATCAGCTCGGTGCAGGCGATGGCGGCCGCGCCCGCGCCGTTCACCACCACCTTCGCGTCGCGTATGTCGCGGCCGGTCAGGTAGCAGGCATTGATGAGCCCCGCCGCGCAGATGATCGCCGTGCCATGCTGGTCGTCATGCATGACGGGGATGTTCATCCGCTCCTTCAAGGCGGCTTCGATCATGAAGCATTCCGGCGCCTTGATGTCTTCAAGGTTGATGCCGCCGAAGCTCGGCTCAAGCAGCGCCACTGCATCAATGAACGCCTGCGGATCCTCGGTGTTCACCTCAAGATCGATTGCATCGACATCGGCGAAGCGCTTGAACAGGACGGCCTTGCCTTCCATGACCGGCTTGGAGGCGAGGGCGCCCAGATTGCCCATGCCGAGGATCGCCGTGCCGTTGGAGATCACCGCGACGAGATTGCCCTTGGCGGTGTAATCATAGGCAAGCGCCGGATCGTCCGCGATCGCCTGCACTGGCACCGCGACGCCGGGCGAATAGGCAAGCGCGAGGTCGCGCTGTGTCGCCATCGGCTTGGACGCGATGATCTCGATCTTGCCGGGGCGGCCGGTGCTGTGGAACAGCAGCGCCTCGCGCTCGGAAAATTCGATGGATGGTTTCTGGACGGGCTTGTTGGTCTGGTCAGTCATGGGGAGTGGTCCTCACCGCTATGCCCCGCCCTAGCGACATAATGATGTGCTCCACAAGAGGGTGCGCGCATACTGGCCGGCACTTTTCCTGATGGAATGTTGTGGACAGTTGGCCGGGATACCGCCGCATCGCCTTTGCGCAGGCCCTTCCGCCTGCTAGGCCGGGCCGGTGAACAAGCCAGTAAAGCCCGCGACCAAGGCCGATCCCGCACCCACGCCGATGATGGCGCAATATCTCGCGCTCAAGGCGGAGGCGGGCGGCGACCTGCTCTTCTACCGCATGGGCGACTTCTTCGAGCTGTTCTTCGAGGACGCGAAGATCGCCAGCCAGGTGCTCGATATCGCGCTCACCACGCGCGGCGAGCATCTGGGCGAGCCGATCCCGATGTGCGGCGTGCCGATGCACAGCGCGGACGGCTATCTTGCACGCCTCATCAAGGCGGGGCACCGCGTCGCCATCGCCGAGCAGACCGAGACGCCGGAGCAGGCGCGCGCGCGCATGGGCTCCAAGGCGCTGGTCGGCCGCGCCATCGTGCGCTTCGTGACGGCGGGCACGCTGACCGAGGACGCGCTGCTCGACAGCCGGCGGGCAAACATGCTCGCGACGGTCGGCGAGGTGGGCGGGCAGATCGCCATCGCCGCCGCCGACATCTCGACCGGCCGACTGGAAGTGGTCTCGCTCGATGGCGGGAGCATAGAGGCGGAACTGGCGCGGATCGGTGCGTCCGAGGTGATCGCGCGGCCGGGGCTTGCCGAGCGGATCGGCGGCGCCATCGCCTTCGAGAATCGCGGCTTCGACAGCGGCCGGGCAGAGGCAGACATCTGCCGGCATTTCGGCGTGAAGACGCTGGACAGCTTCGGCAGCTTCTCGCGCGCGGAGCTTTCCGCACTGGGCGGCCTGCTCGGCTATCTGGAGCATGTCGGCAAGGGGCGCATGCCGTTCCTCGCCGCGCCGGCGCGCGCGGGGACCAGCGATCATCTCGCCATCGATCCGGCGACGCGCGAGAGCCTGGAGATCGTGCAGACGCAGGGCGGCCAGCGCGCCGGCAGCCTGCTCGCGACAGTCGATCGCACCGTGACGGGCGCGGGCGCGCGGGCGCTGGCGGCGGACCTTTCCGCGCCGCTCATGGATCGTGCGCGGATCGAGGCGCGGCTGGACCTGGTGCATTGGTTCCACGAGGACGGTCCGCTGCGTGAGGATGTTCGCGCGCGGCTGCGGGCACTGCCGGACATCGGCCGGGCGCTGGGGCGCATCGCGATCGGACGGGGGAGCCCGCGCGATCTCGGGCAGCTGCGCGACGGGCTGGATGCGGCGCGGACCCTGCGCGAGAAGCTCGGCAAGCGCGCGGACCGGCCGCCGCTGCTCGACACGCTGCTGCCGGCGCTGGACGGGCATGGCGCGCTGGTCGACCTGCTGTTCCGCGCGCTCGTCCCCGCGCCGCCGACGGAGACGGCGAGCGGCAATTATATCGCCGAGGGCTATGACAGCGCGCTCGACGAACTGCGGCGCATGGCGGGCGACGGGCGGCGGGCCATCGCCCAGCTTGAGGCGCGGTATCGCGAAGAGACCGGCATCGCAGCGCTCAAGATCAAGCATAACGGCGTGCTCGGCTATCATGTCGAGGTGCCGGCGCGACATGCCGACCAGCTCATGGCGCAGGACAGTGGCTTCACCCATCGCCAGACCATGGCGGGCGCGGTGCGCTTCAATTCGGTGGACCTGCACGAGCAGGCGAGCCGCGTCGCGCAGGCCGGCGCCCATGCGCTCGCCGCCGAGGCCGCGCATTTCGAGGATCTGATCGCGCAGGTGATCGCGCAGCGCGAGGCGATCGCGCGGGCGGCCGACGCGCTGGCGCGGCTCGACGTCGCCGCCGCGCTCGCCGAGCGGGCGGTGGAGGGCGGCTGGGCACGGCCCGACTTCGTCGACGAGCCCTGCCTCGATATTCAGGGCGGGCGGCATCCGGTGGTCGAGGCCGCACTGCGCAAATCCGGCACGGCCTTCGTCGCCAATGATTGCTCGCTGGGCACCAGTGACCGGCTCTGGCTGGTCACCGGCCCGAACATGGGCGGCAAGTCGACCTCCTCGGACAATCTGGCGCGCGGCCGCTCCACCTTCATGGTCGAGATGATCGAGACGGCGGCCATCCTCGCGCAAGCGACACCGCGCAGCTTCGTGATCCTGGACGAGGTGGGGCGCGGCACGTCCACTTATGACGGACTCGCCATCGCCTGGGCGGTGGTCGAGGCGATTCACGACGTGAATGCCTGCCGCTGCCTGTTCGCCACCCATTATCACGAGCTGACGCGGCTCGCCGAGCGGCTCGACTCGCTCTCGCTGCATCATGTCCGCGCGCGGGAATGGAATGGCGATCTGGTGCTGCTGCACGAGCTTGCACAGGGCCCGGCGGACCGCAGCTATGGCCTCGCCGTGGCGCGGCTCGCGGGATTGCCTCCCGCAGTGCTCGGCCGGGCCAAGGCCGTCCTCGCCAAGCTCGAAGCTGGCAAGGCGCAGACCGGTGGGATTGCCGCAGGGCTGGACGATCTGCCGCTGTTCGCCGCGACGCTCGCTCCGGAGGTCGAGGAGAAGCGCGATCCACTGCGGGAAAAGCTCGGGGAGATCGATGCGGACAGCCTCTCCCCGCGCGAGGCGCTGGAGCTGGTCTATGCGCTCAAGCTGCTGTCGGAGCGCGAGTGAGGCACGATCGGGTTCTTCCAGCGCCGAAATCAGGCGGCAAAGCGGAATTTGGGCGCTACGCTATGTTCCCGCTGCTCCATTTTTACGATTGCCGCCTATATGAAGCCCCATGAACAAGGTTCCTGACTCGCTGCACGGCCGCCGGTCGATCATCGACCGACGCGAGGTCGCCGATGCGCTCAATGCGCAGCTTGCCGCGCTGAGCGATGCGACGGCGCGACGGCAGGCAATCGTGAGCGCCCTGCGCGGGGCGCTGGCGCAGGGGCGGCAGGAAGTCTCCCGCCGGCTGGCCGCGAACCCGACGCGGGGCCGCGACGCCGTGACGGCGCAGGCCTTCCTGATGGACCAGATCATCCGCCTGCTGTTCGACGCGACGGTCAAGTATCTCTATCCGATCAGCAATCCGACCGCCGCCGCCCGGCTCAGCGTGGTCGCGGTTGGCGGCTATGGCCGGGGCGAGATGGCGCCCTATAGCGATGTCGATATTGGCTTCATCACGCCCTACAAGCCGACCGAATGGACCGAGCAGGTCATCGAATCGATGCTCTATGCGCTCTGGGATCTCGGCCTCAAGATCGGTCATTCCAGCCGCTCGATCGACGAGACCATCCGCATGGCCAAGGCGGACCTCACCATCCGCACGGCGCTGCTGGAGGCGCGCTTCATCTGGGGCGACCGGGGCGTCTACGAGGAATGCGTGCGCCGTTTCGATGCCGATGTGATGCAGGGCACGGCGCGCACCTTCGTCGCCGAGAAGCTCGCCGAGCGCGACGCGCGCCACAAGCAGATGGGTGACAGCCGTTATGTCGTCGAGCCCAACGTCAAGGAGGGCAAGGGCGGCCTGCGCGATCTCCACACCCTGTTCTGGATCGGCAAATATGTGCACCGCGTGCGCTCCGTCGCCGAGCTGGTCGATGTGGGGCTGCTGACCCGCGCGGAGCTGTCGCAGTTCCAGCGCGCAGAGAACTTCCTCTGGGCAGTGCGCTGCCACATGCACGAGGTCTCGCGCCGCGCGGAGGACCGCCTCACCTTCGACCTGCAGATCGAAGTGGCGCGGCGCATGGGCTTCACCGAGAAGCGCGGCCGCTCATCGGTCGAGCGCTTCATGCATCTCTATTTCCTCACGGCGAAGACCGTGGGCGACCTGACCGGCGTGTTCCTCGCCCATCTCGATGATGCCATGGCCCGCAAGGGGCGGCGCTACATCTCCGCCATCTTCGCGCGGCCAAGGAAGCTCGATGGCTTCGTGCTCGACCGCGGCCGGATCGCCATTCCGGACGACGATTTCTTCCGCGAGAAGCCGGTCCGCATGATCGAGATCTTCGCGCTGGCGGACAAGCATGATCTCCAGATCCACCCCAATGCGATGCGCGCGCTCAATCGTGATGCCGTGCTCATCGACCGCAAGGTGCGCGACGATCCCGAGGCCAATGCGCTGTTCATGCAGGTGCTGACCTCGCCGCGCGACCCGGAAAAGGTGCTGCGCTGGATGAACGAGGCGGGCACGTTCGGCCGCTTCGTGCCGGACTTCGGCCGCGTCGTCGCGCAGATGCAGTTCGACATGTATCACCATTATACGGTCGACGAGCACACCATTCGCGCCATCGGCCTGCTCTCGCGGATCGAGAAGGGCGAGCTCAAGGCCGATCATCCGCATGGATCGGCGATCATCCACAAGATCAATTCGCGCCGGGTGCTCTATGTCGCGGTGCTGCTGCACGACATCGCCAAAGGGCGCGGCGGGGACCATTCGCTGCTGGGCGCGGAGATCGCCGAGAAGCTCTGCCCGCGCATGGGCATGAGCGCGGCGGAGACCGAGACGGTCGCCTGGCTGGTCAAGCATCATCTGCTGATGTCGGCGACCGCCTTCAAGCGCGACCTCGCCGACTACAAGACCATCCTAGACTTCGCCGAAGTGGTGCAGAGCCCGGAGCGCCTGCGCCTGCTGCTGCTGCTGACCATCGTCGACATCCGCGCGGTGGGACCGGGGGTGTGGAACAGCTGGAAGCGCCAGCTCCTCGCCGAGCTTTACGATGCAGCCGAGGAAGTGGTCCGTCCGGGCCACAAGCAGCGCGGGCGGCAGGAGCGGATCGAGGAGAAAAGGCGCATATTGGGCGAGCGGCTCGGCATCGGTGCCAAGGCATTCGACAAGCTTGTGGCCCGCTTTCCCCAATCATACTGGATCGCAGAATCCGATCATATATTGGAGCGCAATGCCCGGCATCTGCTGGCGGCGGGCGACTCTGACCTCTCCATCGATGCGGAGCCCTATCCCGAGCGGGGCGCGACGCTGGTCACCGTCTATGCGGCGGACCATCCCGGCCTGTTCTACCGGATCGCGGGGGCCATCCATCTCGCCGGCGGCAACATCATCGACGCGCGCATCCACAGCGTTTCGACGGGCCTGAGCAGCTCGCGCGCATCAAGACCTATATCGAGGATGCGCTCTCGAACCGGCAGAAGCTTATGTCCAAGCTGGATCAGCGCCCCCTGCCGCGCGCGCGCGCCGAGGCGTTCGAGGTGGTGCCGCAGGTGCTGATCGACAACAAGGCGTCGAACCGCTTCACCGTGGTCGAGGTGGCCGCGCGCGACCGGCCGGCACTGCTGCTCAGCCTCGCCTTCGCCCTGTTCCAGTCCAAGACGATGGTGCACAGCGCGCACATCTCCACTTATGGCGAGCGCGCGGTCGACACATTCTACGTGACCGACCTGCTCGGCGGAAAGCTGGAGAGCAAGACGCGCCTCGCCACGCTGGAGCGCCGCCTGCTCGACGCGGCGACCAATCAGGCGGGAGAACTGCTCGACGTCAATGCGTTCGCGATGTCGAGCTAAGGCTCAGCCCCGGAAATCCCCCGGATAGGCGATCTCGCCGCGCGGTTTGCGGTCGCTCGCGACTTCGCGCGCCTGCAGCTTCTCCGGCAGCGCGGCCTTGTCACCGATCTTGCCGAGCGCGATGGCCGCTTCCATGCGGAAGCTCTCCGGCACGCCGAGCCCCTCCGCCGCTGCCTTGAAGTCCACGCCGGCCATGGCATGGCTATGATAACCCAGCATGGCAGCCTGCATGGCGAGCATCGCCCAGGCCGCGCCGGCATCGAAGCTGTGGCTGTGGCTCGGCTTGTCCGGCGCGCCCATATATCTGTCGGAAGCGATGTAGATCAGCACCGAACTGTGCTGCGCCCAGTCGCGATTGGAAGGCAGCAGCCAGGACAGGAAGCGCTCCCAATTCGCATCGCCGCGCACCGCATAGAACAGGCGCCACGGCTGATAGTTCATTGAGGATGGCGCGAAGCGGGCGGCGTCGAGGATCGTCTCCAGATCCTCCGCCGGCATGTCCGACGCGTCGAAGGCGCGTGGCGACCAGCGACGGAGGAACAGCGGATCGAGCTTGGTGTCTGTCGTGCGCGGCGTCATCGGGCGGCTCCGGTGTGAGGGACTCGGGAGCCTGATATCGCCCTGCCGGGCCGCGCGCCATTGGGCATTCCCAATCCGGGCGGACGCGCCGCGAGGGGCAGGCACCAATTGCGTCACCCCGGATTGCACCGGGGTGCCGTCAAGACGGTCGGCAGGGGTTCAGTGCGACAGCAGCAGCGGGATCGGCGCCTTGGCGAGCAGGGTCTTGCTCGCACCGCCGAAGACCTGCTCGCGCAGGCGGCTGTGGCCGTAGCTGCCCATCGCGCACCAGGCCGCGCCCGAGGTGCGCAGCGCATCCAGGAGTTGGGTCCCCACATCGCCGGATTTCGGCGCGCGACGCGTGGTCACCTTGCAGTCGTGGCGGGCGAGATAGGCAGCGACCTCGTCCGGATCGGCATCGTCCTGCTCGATGGTCAGCACCTCGACTTCCTCCGCCAGCTTGAGCAGCGGGACCGCCGCGCGCACCGCCGCGTCGGCCGCCGCGCCGCCGTTCCAGATGACAAGCGCCTTGCCGGAGAGATCGAGCGACTTCTGCTCGGTCGGCACGAGCAGGATCGGTGCGGAGGTGAGCTCGGCGAGGCGCGCCGCGGCGTTGCCCGATTCGGTGATCTCGCCCAGGCCCTGCTTGCCGATCACGATCAGATCGACGAGTCGCGCATTGTCGGTGATCGCGACGTCGGACTGGCTGAGCACGCGCGACCACTCGTAGCTCACGCCCTCATTGGCGAGGCGCTGCTCCAGCCGCGCGACATTGCCGTCTTCCCGCTCGCGTTCGTCCATCAGCAGCACGCCGGCGCCGCCGCCCACGCCGAACCCGTCCGTCATCACCGGCATCTGCACGACATCCAGGCAGACGAGATGCCCGTTAACCGCCCGCACGACATCAAGCGCGCATTGCAGTCGCGCTTCCTGGCAGGCATCGTCGTGGATCAGCACCATCACCGTCTTCATGGGACTCTCCTCTCACCGGCCCTTATAGCCGTTGGTGGACATAATGACATATTGCGAGCGCAGGGCCGAGCATTCCTTGATCGGGGTCAAAGGCCGCGGGCCTCTCTTCGCCGCGACGGATAGACGCTTGCTTCTCCGGGCTTGCCCGACTATAGGCGCGCGCTTCCATGACTCATGGAAGACCAATGGGACGGGCCGGCTGTAAGGGCTGCCGTGTTCGTCCGCAATTCGTCTGCGACCGCTTCCTCGTGAAGGGTCGCGCACAAGACAAGGAGACGAAAATGCCCAAGCTCAAGACCAAGAGCGGTGTGAAGAAGCGCTTCAAGTTCACCGCTACCGGCAAGGTCAAGCACGGCGTCGCTGGCAAGCGTCACCGCCTGATCAGCCACAACGCCAAGTATATCCGCCAGAACCGCGGCACCGAAGTGCTGTCGGACGCTGACGTTGCCCATGTGCGCCTCTGGGCGCCCTACGGCCTCAAGTAAGGAGTAGAGCGACATGGCACGTGTCAAGCGCGGTACGACCACGAAGGCGAAGCATAAGCGGATTCTAGATCAGGCGAAGGGCTATTATGGCCGTCGCAAGAATACGATCCGCATCGCGCGCCAGGCCGTCGAAAAGGCCGGTCAATATGCCTATCGCGACCGCAAGGTTAAGAAGCGGACCTTCCGCGGCCTGTGGATCCAGCGCATCAACGCTGGTGTGCGTGAAGAAGGCCTGACCTATTCGCAGTTCATGCACGGCCTGAAGCTGGCGGGCATCGAGCTCGACCGCAAGGTGCTGGCGGACATTGCGATGCATGAAGGCGATGTCTTCAAGGGTATCGTGGCGCAGGCGAAGGCCGCGCTCCCGGCTGCTGCCTGATCCGCAACGGGTCAACCGAATCAAGCAGGGCGCCGGGGGAAACTCCGGCGCCCTTTTTGTTCGTGCCGATGGGGCTTCCCGCGCTCCAGGCTCGGGGCGAGCGGATGCTGCAGGCAGGGCACGCGACATTCGCGCGCGTCCTCGTCCATTTCTGGAGGATATGATGCTGCTCAAGACTTGGTGGCTCTATGTCACGGCCGTCTTCCTCATCTCGGCGACGCCTGGGCCGAACATGCTGCATGTGATGACGCAGAGCATCCAGCACGGCCCGCGCCGGGCGCTCGCCACGATGGCGGGGCTGATGAGCGCGGTGCTGCTCTGCCTCGCTGCCTCCGCCATGGGGCTTGGCGCGGTGCTCAAGGCCTCGCCGCATCTGTTCGATGTGTTGCGCTATGCCGGCGTCGCCTATCTCGTGTGGCTCGGCATCAAGGCCTGGCGCGCGCCGGTCGGCCCGGTGGCGCAGGGCGTCGCACCGCATGGGCGCTCGGGCCAGGCGCTGTTCGTGACCGGCCTTCTGACCGGCCTCTCCAATCCCAAGCTCATCATTTTCGCCGCCGCGCTCTTTCCCCAGTTCATCGACCCGGCCCGTCCGTTCGGCCCGCAGCTCGCCATCCTTGTCGGCAGCTTCGTGGTGATCGAGAGTTGCTGGTACGGCGTCTATGCGCTGGGCGGAACGCGCCTCGCCCGCTGGCTGGAGCCGGTCAATCGCCAGCGCCTGTTCAATCGGGTGACCGGCGCGATGTTTATCGGTTTCGGCGGCGCGCTCCTCGGCGGGCGGGCCTGAGCGCTGGCCGCCTGCACAAAGGCAGGGACAGGGCGCCGGCGCATTGCTCCGGCGCCCTTTTCGTTTGGCGTGATTTAGGCTAGCGGACCGGGCCATGACCGAGATTACTTCCCTTAAGGACGGCCTCGTCGCCGATATCGAGAGCACGGACACGCTCGATGCGCTGGAAGCGCTGCGGGTCGGCGCGCTGGGCAAGAGCGGCGTCGTTACCGGCCTGCTCAAGACGCTGGGCGCGATGACTCCCGAGGAGCGGCAGGCCAAGGGCCCCGCCATCCATGAGCTGCGCGAGAGCGTCACCGCTGCGATCACTGCGCGCAAGGCCGCGCTGGAGACGGCGGCGCTCGACGCGCGCCTCGCCGCCGAGCGCCTCGACATGACGCTGCCGGCAGAGGTGGCGCCGCAAGGGAGCGTGCATCCGGTGAGTCAGGTGATGGACGAGCTGGCCGAGATCTTCGCGGACCTCGGCTTCTCCGTCGCGACCGGGCCGGAGATCGAGGATGACTGGCGCAACTTTTCCGCGCTCAACATTCCCGAGACGCATCCGGCGCGGGCGATGCACGACACCTTCTATTTCGGCGACAATTATCAGGTCGATGGCAAGGCGATGCTGCTGCGCACGCACACCTCGCCAGTCCAGATCCGCACGATGGTGAGCGAGGCCCCGCCGATCCGCATCATCGCGCCCGGCCGCGTCTATCGCTCCGACTCGGACGCGACGCACACGCCCATGTTCCACCAGGTCGAGGGTCTGGTGATCGACAAGGGCATCACGCTCGGCCACCTCAAATGGACGCTGGAGACCTTCCTCAAGGCCTATTTCGAGCGCGAGGACATGGTGCTGCGCCTGCGTCCCAGCTACTTCCCCTTCACCGAGCCATCGGTCGAGGTTGATGTCGGCTTCACCTGGGTGAATGGCCAGCGCGTGATGGGCGGCAGCGGCGACGCTGAGAATGGCGGCTGGATGGAGCTGCTCGGCAGCGGCATGGTCCATCCTGCGGTGATCCGCAATTGCGGGCTCGATCCGGACGAATGGCAGGGCTTCGCCTTCGGTGTCGGCGTCGATCGGCTCGCCATGCTGAAATATGGCATGAACGACCTGCGCGCCTTCTTCGACGGCGATCTGCGGTGGCTGCGCCATTATGGCTTCTCGGCGCTGGATGTGCCCACGCTCAGCGGAGGAGTCGGCGCATGAAGTTCACCCTGTCCTGGCTCAAGGAGCATCTGGAGACGAGTGCCACGCTGGACGAGGTGCTGGTCGCGCTGACCGACATCGGCCTGGAGGTCGAGGGCGTCGAGAATCCGGCCGAGAAGCTGGCGGGCTTCAAGGTCGCGCGCGTGCTTAGCGCCGCGCCTCATCCGCAGGCGGACAAGCTGCAGGTGCTGAGCGTGGATGCGGGCGACGGACCACTGCAGGTCGTGTGCGGCGCGCCCAATGCGCGCGCGGGCCTTGTCGGCGTGTTCGGCCTGCCGGGCGCGACGGTGCCGGCCAATGGCATGGTGCTGCGCGTGGCGGCCATTCGCGGCGTCGAATCCAACGGCATGATGTGCTCGACCCGGGAGCTGGAGCTGGGCGAGGATCATGAAGGCATTATCGAGCTGCCGGCGGATGCGCCGGTCGGCACGGCCTTTGCCGATTATGCGCAGCTTGACGATCCGGTGATCGACGTGTCGATCACGCCTAATCGGCAGGACTGCATGGGCGTGCGCGGCATTGCGCGCGATCTGGCCGCCAAGGGCCTCGGCCGCCTGCGCGCGCTTGAGGACATCGTGGCGATGCTTCCGGCGATCGCGCCGCACGGCGCGGGACCGGATGTGCGCACCGAGGATCCGGAAGGCTGCCCGGCCTTTTATGCGCAGGCCGTGCGCGGCGTCACCAACGGCCCGGCGCCTGAGTGGCTGCAGCGGCGCCTCAAGGCGATCGGGCAGAAGCCGATCTCGGCGCTGGTCGACATCACCAATTTCGTCATGATCGGCCTGGGCCGCCCGCGGCACGTCTATGACATGGCGCGCCTCAAGGGCGGCCTCGTCGCACGCAAGGCGAAGGCGGGCGAGGAAGTGCTGGCGCTCAACGGCAAGACCTACACGCTGGCGCCGGGCATGACCGTCATCGCCGACGCCGAGCAGGTGCACGATATCGGCGGCATCATGGGCGGCGAGCATAGCGGCGCGCAGGACGGCACGAGCGACGTGCTCATCGAATGCGCCTATTTTACGCCCGAGAGCATCGCGCGGACCGGGCAGGCGCTCGGCCTCACCTCGGATGCGCGCCAGCGCTTCGAGCGCGGCGTCGATCCGGCTTTTCTCGACGAAGGGCTGTCGATCGCGACGCGGCTGGTGCTGGCGCTGTGCGGCGGCACGCCGAGCGAGGTCACGCGCGCCGGTTCGCCGCCGGATGCGCCGCGCAGCATCGAGCGCTATCGGCCGGACATGGTCGAGGGGCTGGCCGGTGTCAGCGTTGCCCCCGAGCGGCAGAAGGCGATCCTGGCCGCGCTCGGCTTCACGGTGAGCGGCGAGGGCGACTGGTCGATCGGCGTTCCGAGCTGGCGCCGCGACGTTCACGGCACGGCCGACATCGTTGAGGAAGTGGTGCGGATCGAGGGGCTGGACAAGGTGCCCTCCGTGCCGCTGCCGCGCGCACCGGGCGTCGCCCGGCCCACCGCCACGCCGCTCCAGCTCATGGAACGCCGGTTGCGACGGGCCGCTGCCGCACGCGGCCTCAATGAGGCGATCAACTGGTCCTTCATCTCGGAGGCCGAGGCCGCGCCGTTCGGCGGCGGCGACTGGACGCTCGCCAACCCGATCAGCGAGGACATGAAGGTGATGCGCCCGACGCTGCTCGCCGGCCTGCTCTCGGCCGCGCGGCGCAATGCGGATCGTGGCGCGACGTCCATCCGCTTGTTCGAGCTCGGGCGGCGCTATCATCGCGCGGCGGACGGCAGCAGCAGCGAGCATCCGACGCTCGGGCTGGTCATGGCCGGCGAGAAGCGGCCGCGCGGCTGGCAGGGCGGCAAGGCGCAGGCCTTCGATGCGTTCGATGCGAAGGCCGAGGTGGCGGCGCTGCTCGCCGCGGCCGGCGCGCCGGTCGCCAAGCTGCAGATGATGGGCGAGGCGGGCGCGGCCTATCACCCCGGCCAGTCCGGCACGCTGCGGCTCGGGCCCAAGACGGTGCTGGCGGCCTATGGCGTGCTGCATCCGCGCCTTGCCAAGGCCTTCGATCTGGATGGCACGGTGATCGCGGCCGAGATCTATCTCGATGCCATCCCGCTGCCGAAGAAGAGCGGCTTCATGCGCCCGCCTTTCGCGCCACCCGCGCTGCAGGCGGTGACGCGCGACTTCGCCTTCCTCGTGCCGCAGGCACTGGAAGCCGATGCGCTGGTGCGCGCCGTGCGGGGCGCGGACAAGACTGCGATCGTCGATGCCCGCCTGTTCGACCTGTTCGCCGGCCCGGGCGTGCCAGAGGGGCAGAAGAGCCTGGCGGTGGAAGTGACGCTCCAGCCCGGCGAGAAGAGCTTCACCGAGGAGGCGCTGAAGGCGATCGCGGACAAGGTGGTCGCGGCGGCGGGCAAGCTGGGCGCGCAATTGCGGGGTTAGGGCGGATCGGCATCGCCCTTGGCTCGCGTTCGGCCCGGCTGTGGGGAGCGCGCTGGCTCCCGGAAAGCTGTCATGCTGAACTTGTTTCAGCATCCATCGTGCCTTCAAGCTCGGGTCTCGGCGGCGAAATGGATGCTGAAACAAGTTCAGCATGACGAGACAATGGGCATGAAGGGCGCGATTGGCCCCGTGCTCCAGCCTCCGCCGGAGCGTGGCCTTCGATTGCGGCAAGACCAGCTCCGCGTTGAAGCTCAGTCCTTTTTGGTGACGGCCTCGGCCGCGCCCCCCGCAGGCAACTTGCAGCCGCGACTGACGGCGAGGCCGCGCAGATAGCCGCGCCGGGCAAGGCCGGCATTCACCGCCGCGTCGAGCCGCCGTTCGGCCGGTGCGGCGCCGCTCACCTCGCGCACGAGGCCGCGAAACGGGATGAGCGTGTTCACCACCGCCTCGCCGCCGGCCGCCGCGAGCTTGCCGAACTTGTTCTCATTCTCCTTGCTGTCGGTGCCGAAATCGGGGCCGAGCACCCCATTCAGCTCGCCAATCGCCGCGACCACGCCCTTGCAGCCCTTGCCGGGCGAGGCATAGGGCTGGGACTGCGCCTGCACCAGCACCTCGGGAATCCTGGTCTTGGCTATGCCGACATCCTTGACCGGCTGGCTGACGATCTCG
>JAFKLU010000426.1 GCA_017304105.1 Sphingomonadales bacterium | reverse complement strand
CGAATATTGGGGCGGCAACGATCGCAACCGCGCTGCGGGGCGGCAATGATGAGCAGATAATCCTGTCCGGGAACATAGCGCACCGTGCAGGCCGCGCTGATCTCCGCATTGCAGGCATCGAAGCGGACGAGGCGCGCGCGCAGGGCATCATCGAGCGGGAATGGCGCCGGCAGCATGGTCAGGCGCTTTTCCAGCGCCGCCCCGCCCTGCGCCGCAACGGCATTGGGCGCGTCCTCCCAGCGATTGGGCAGGCGGCGGACGGCGGCAGCGTAGCGCCGGATCGTGCGGTCCGAGGACCGCCCCGCCAGCCGGTCAATCGCCTCCCGCCCTGGAGGGCCGAAATCGAACCACAGCGCCTTGTAATCGAAATTCTCCGGCGAGACCTGACCGCCTGCGAGCCGGGCAAGCTGTTGCGCGGTGGCGATCCGCTCGAAACCGAGGAGCGGCGTGGAGAGCAGGAGCGCGATCGCCGCGAGCAGGAAGACCAGATGCAGGTTGCTCCGCCGCAGCCGCGCGAACCAGCCGCGTGCGCCGAGAATCGCGACCGCATAGGCAATGGCGACGATGCTCGCGACGATGACGAACGTCAGCGCCCAGAGCCGCTCGGGCGTGAGGCCATACTGCTGGATGCGCAAGCCCAGGGAGAAAACGGCAATGCCCACCATCGGCAGCAGGAACAGGCCAAGCGCCGCCGCGCTGGAGCTCAGCACGATCGAGCGCGACTCGTCCTCGCTCCGGTCGCTCACGACGGCATTGGCGAGGAACAGGGCAAGCGCGGCGCCGAGGAGCATGATCGGCGTGGTGCTACCCGTCTCCCAAAGTGGTGCCAGCCCCGTGAACGGCAAGGCGGCGAGGAAAACGAAGATGCCGACCGCCACAACAGGCGCGAGCACCCGCAGCACCAGCATCGCCACGCGCTGGAGCGTGAGCATGATCGCTCTGCGATCGCTCAGCAGCCCGAGCCCCGCGCCCAGCGCGACACCGACCAGCAACGCGCGAAACCATGACTGGCGCAGCGCCTCGCGCAGGAAATCCAGCTTCACCAGCCAGAACATCTCCGCCATCAGATAGGCGATGCCAATGGCGAGACCGGTGAACAGGCCGGCAAGGCCAAGCTGGATCGCATTGGTCCAGAGATGGCCATGCACCTCGGGATAGCGGATTTGCTCCCGCCTCCAGTCACGCAGGCCCGAGCGCGACCAGCTTTCCGGCCAGCCCGTCCAGCCGTCCTGCGCGGACTGGAACAGGGTGAGCAGCAGCAACGAGCACAGCACGCCGCAGAACAGGTGCCAGCCATCTGCGCCGCCAAAATCCTCCGGCATCCCATTCCACAGAAACACGCCGCCGGACACGAGAGCGCAGAGCAAGGCGATGAGCATGGCGGAAATCAGCCGCCCGCGCTGCCATGCTAGGGCGAAGGATAGCCCGCCGACGCCGAGAAACACGATCGCGCTCGAGACAAGCCGGCGGTTCCAGTCGCTGTCTCCGCGCGGCAACACGCTCAGATGATGCATGGTGAGCGCGAGCAGTCCGCCCAGGACGGCCAGCACCCATGTGCGCAGCGGCCAGATCGTCTCCGTCCCCTCCGGATTGCTTGCCATGGCTCCCTCCCGCTCTCGTGACGGCAAGCCTATCATGATCGGCAGGCGTGGCAAGGCGAGGCCGCCCCCAGCGGAGCCAAAGAAGCCCCGGCCATTGCCTCCCTCGCCCCGAGCGGGCATGAGCGCTCGGCCCCCTTCGCAGGAGTCGTGCCCGCCTTGGCCCGGAAATTTCTCTATGTCGTTGCCTTCTTCACGGTCCTGGCGGTTCTCGGAATGATCGCCTTCTCCTTCTTCGGGTCGCGACTGATGCGGAGTGCGCTGGTGCCGCATGTCGGCTTCTCCGAGCCCGCGCCGCTGCCCGCCGGTTTCTACGGCCGCCCCGAAGGCTGGATCAGCCGGCCGGACGGACGACGGAGCGATCCGGCCCGCTGGCAGCCCTCCTCGCTGAAGGCACCGGCGACGCAGGGCGAGGCGGCGATCTTCTTCATCCACCCGACCAGCTCGTTCGACACGATGCACTGGAACGCCGCCGTCACGGACATCGCCGCCGCGCAGCAGGCGGAGCGGTTCGTCCGGTTGCAGGCGAGCGCCTTCGCGCCGTCGGGGCGGATCTGGGTGCCACGCTATCGCCAGGCAGTGTTCGGCGCTTTCCTGACGGAGAAGGCCGACGCCGGGCTCGCGCTGGAGCGCGCCTATGCGGACGTGAAGAGCGCCTATCGCGCCTTCATCGCCGCCAATCCCGAGGGGCCGGTCATCCTTGCGGCGCACAGCCAGGGAAGCAAGCACCTGCTTCGCCTGCTGATCGAGGAGCGGGTGGCGGCGCTGCTCGCGGGCCGGCTCGTCGCAGTCTACGCAGCGGGTTGGCCCGTCTCCGTCGAGCATGATCTGCCCGCGCTCGGCCTTCGCGGCTGCACGAGCGCCGACCAGACCGGCTGCCTGTTGAGCTGGCAGAGCTTTGCCGAACCTGCGGATACCTCCTCGGTCGAGACGGCGTTCGAAAAGGAGCGCGGCTTCGACGGAGCCTCGCGCAAGGGATCGACCATGCTCTGCACCAATCCACTGAACGGCGGCGCCGCTCCCGACGCGCCGGCCAGCGCGAATGCCGGTATGCTGATGGGCGACGGCAATGCGGCAACCACCACCCTCGTGACGCCGGGGGGCGTGGGCGCGCGCTGTGGTGGCCGGGGCATCCTGATGCTCGACAGCGCCCCCAAGCTCGGCACCTATGTGCTGCCGGGCAACAATTATCACGTCTACGATTATCAGCTGTTCTGGTCCAACATCCGCGCCGACGCGCTGCATCGCCTCCGGACATGGCAGACAGCGCGCTGATCACGCCCGACAAGGCGGCCTTCGCCGCAGCGCTGCCCCATGGCGGGCGGCTACTCGGGCTCGACCTCGGCACGCAGACGATCGGCCTCGCGCTGTGCGACGCAGGCTGGAGCATCGCCAGTCCCGCCCACACCCACAAGCGCGGCAAATTCGGCAAGGACAAGGATGCGCTGGCCGAGTTTATCGCGAAGCAATCGGTCAAGGGCCTCGTGCTCGGCCTGCCGCTCAACATGGACGGCAGCGAGAGCCCGCGCAGCCAGGCGGCCCGCGCTTTTGCCCGCAACATCGCGGTGCTCGGCCTGCCCATCCTCCTGTGGGACGAGCGCTGGTCGACCGTCGCCGCCGAGCGGGCGATGATCGCGCAGGACATGAGCCGGGCCAAGCGCGCGGAGAAGATCGACGCCCATGCCGCAGCGCTGATCCTGCAAGCGGCCATTGACGGGCTGGCAATGCTTTGACGGCCGCCTTCTGGTTCGCGCTCGCCGCGATCAACCTGGCTGCCTTCGCCGCCTTCGGCATCGACAAGCGCCGCGCACGGCTGGGCAAACGGCGACTCCGCGAACGCACTCTGCTGGGCCTTGCCGCGCTGGGCGGGATGGCGGGCGCCTATCTCGGCCGATGGCGTTTCCGGCACAAGACACGGAAGGTAAGCTTTTCCGCTGTTCTGCATCTCATCGCCGCGGGTCAGCTGGCCATTCTCGGCTGGATGTTCATCCGTCCTTGAGTCTTCGCCCGCGCGCCTCTAACGGAGGGCTTTAATGACATCGACCCCCTCCCCCGCGACCGGCCTCGTAGGCCGGGCAAACTTTCCGCACCGGCATCTGCTCGGTATCGCCAATCTGGCGCCCCACGAAATCCGCTTCCTGCTCGACGAAGCCGAGCAATGGGCGACGCTCAACCGCACCGCGACGCGCAAGCATGACGACCGGCTCGCTGGCCTTACGCAGATGAATGCCTTCTTCGAGGCGAGCACGCGCACGCTCCTCTCCTTCGAGGTCGCGGGCAAAAGGCTGGGCGCGGACGTGGTGAACATGCACGCCACCCAATCCAGCGTGAAGAAGGGCGAGACGCTGATCGACACGGCGGTGACGCTCAATTCCATGCGCGCCGACGTGATCGTCATCCGCCACATGAGTTCGGGCGCGGTTCAACTTATCGCCGACAAGGTGGACTGCCCGGTGCTCAACGCAGGTGACGGGCGCCACGAGCATCCCACGCAGGCGCTGCTCGATGCGCTCACCATCCGTCGCCGCAAGGGCGGGTTCGAGGGATTGATCGTGACGATCTGCGGCGACATCCTGCACAGCCGCGTCGCGCGCTCCAACATGCTGTGCCTGACCGCGCTCGGTGCGCAGGTGCGCGTCTGCGCCCCGCCTACGCTGATGCCGCCCGCCGTGGAACGCTACCGCGTGACGCCCTATAGCGATTTCAACGCGGCGCTGGAGGGCGCGGACGTGGTCATGATGCTGCGCCTGCAGAACGAGCGCATGGACGGCGGCTTCATCCCCTCCGCGCGCGAGTTCCACATGCTCTACGGCCTCACGCCCGAGCGCCTGAAACGCGCCAAGGAGGATGCGATCATCATGCACCCCGGCCCCATGAACCGGGGCGTCGAGATCACCAGCGGCGTGGCCGACCATGCCGAGCGCTCCGCAATCACCGAACAGGTCGAGATGGGAGTCGCCGTGCGCATGGCCTGCCTCGATGTGCTGACGCGCCGCGACCGGGGAGTCCCGGCATGGGCCTGACCGCAATCGTCAACGGGCGCGTCTGCAATCCGGAAAGCGCCACGCTCACCGAAGGCACCGTGCTCGTCCATGGCGACACGATCGAGGCGGTCGGCCAGGTCGATTTCCCCGAGGACGCGCGGATCGTGGACGCGGGCGGCATGTTGGTCGCACCGGGTATCATCGATCTGGGCGTGTTCAAGACGGACAAGCCGGCCTTCCATTTCGCGGGCATCACGCGCGCGGCGCTGATGCCGGATCAGTCACCGGTGCTCGATGATCCCGGCCTCGTCCAGCACGCCGCGCGCGCGGGCAAGCCCGATTTCTGGGTGCATCCGCTTGGCGCCGCGACGCGCGGGCTGGAAGGCCGCGAACTGGCCGAGATGGCACTCATGAAGGCCGCCGGCGCCCGCGCCATCGCCACGGGGCGCGAGTGGATCGCCGATTCAGGCGTGATGCTGCGGGTGCTGCGCTATGCGAGCGCGCTCGATCTGACCGTTGTCACCCATGGCGAGGATGGCGGGCTGGCGGGCAATGCGGTGGCGACCGACGGCGAGACCGCCTCGCGTCTCGGCCTCCCCAGCGCACCCGCTTGCGCCGAGGCGATCGCCATCGCGCGCGACATTGCTCTTGCCCGCGAGACCGGCGCGCGGCTTCACATCAGACTGGTCACGACGGCGGCGGGCTTCGATCTCGTGCGCGCTGCCAAGGCGCAATGCCTGCCGGTGAGCTGCGGCGTCTCGCCCGCCTATCTGTTCCTGAACGATCAGGCGGTGACGGACTTCCGCACCTTCGCCCGCCTCTCCCCGCCCCTGCGCGACGAGCGCGACCGGCAAGCGGCGATCGCGGCGGTGGCGGACGGCACGGTGGACGTGCTCTGCTCCGGCCATGATCCGCGCGGCCCCGAGGACAAGCGCCTGCCCTTCGCCGATGCCGCGCCCGGCCTCGCAGGCGCCGAAACGCTGCTGCCGCTGGCGCTCAATCTCGTCCGCGACGGCAAGATCGGCGAGACGCGCATGATGGCGCTGCTCGCCGCCAATCCGGCGAAGATCCTCGGCCTGGATGCGGGGCGCCTCGCCCCCGGCGCACCGGCCGACCTCATCCTCATCGACCCCGACGTGCCCTGGATCGTCGACTCGAACAAGATGGCGGCCGCGGCGGGCAACACGCCGTTCGACAAGCTCCCCGTGCAGGGGCGCGCGCGGATGATGATGAAGGGTGGCGTTATCCGCTGAAGTCTGCCGTCTTTAGACGGAGGCGATTTTGCTCCTGCGGAAGCAGGAGCACCGCAATTGAAACGCCCTTTTCATCCGTTCGTGTCGAGCGAAGTCGAGACACGCATAGGTCGGCCTTGCCGTGTCTCGACTTCGCTCGACACGAACGGGACGGGGTTGCTTCCATCTGATGGGGTTAAAGTCCAGCGACTTCCCCTCCCGCCGAGCAGCAGGGGAAGCGGCCGTGCTCTTCTAAAGGAACGAGTCTTGCCCCCGCCTCAGCAGGTGCACCGGCTCCATTCAAGGCCGCCCGGAAATCAGCGTGCGGCGAGGCTGCGCCCGGCGGCCAGCTTGCGCACCAGCATCTCGGCCTTGGCCTTGGCGCGGGCCATGCGGATCGTGCCGCTGTCATCGAGACGCACGAAGCAACTCTGTGCCCCCGCGCGCAGCGAGCGGCAGACGGCATCGGCCGCTTCGCGATCGGTGAAGCCGCGAATGGCGAGCCGGTGGAACGCCCGGCCGTTCAGCGCCACCCGGCTGTGGATTTGCGGATAGGCGGCGATGTCGGGCTTGTCCCGGCTGATCTTCTGCCAGCTCGATCGCGCGACGGCGAGGCTGTCGAAAGCACCGAGCTGCACCACCCATTCGCTCGCCTGCCCATCCGCCACCGGTCCGGTCGCGACAACGCGGTGCGGCGTGGCAGCTTGGGCCGGAGCCAAGCGGGGCTTGACGACGGCACGATCGAATGCGGCGTGGACGGCCTCGCGCATCGAGTCTTGCGGGGCCGAGATCACCGGCGGCTCGACCTGGACCAGCGTGACCACTGAGGACGCGCCCGGCGCTTCCGCCGGAGCCTGCGCAAAGGCGGCCTCCGCCGCGACATCCGCGCGCGCCTGCGCCGTCAGGTCGCCCGCAGCCGCCATCTCGACGGGCTCAGGCGCGCTGTTCAGGGCGAGGCGAATGGGTAGCCCGGCATCGTCGGCATCGGGCGCGACACCGATCATCGCGAACACCCGTCCGCGCTCGTCCGTACCAAGACTCGCCTGCGACCACTGGCGCATGCGCGCCTCGGCCTCCTTGGCCGAAAGATCCTGCCCCGCGATCAGCCGCGCCTGCCCCCAGGCGCCGGCGAGTGCGAGCGCATAAGCGAGATTCTGGCGGGTCTGCGCAGTCGCCTCCGGCAGCTTCACCGCCTCGACCAGAGCGCGCACGCCCTCACGCGGATCGCCTGCCATCGCCATGGCGAGGCCATAATCCGCCGCCGGCAGATCGGCGATATGTGCGCTGAGCAGAGCGCGGGCGGCCTCAGCATCGCCAAGGCCGGTCTGCGCCATCGCCAGGCTCACGATCGTGCGCACATCGCGATTGCCGAGCGTCATTGCGTCCGTGAAGGCAGTCCGCGCGCTCGCATAGCGCCCGTTCGCCAGATATACCCGGCCGAGCAGCGCCCGATAGGTCGGATCGCGCGGTTGGGCGGCGACCAGCGCCTCGCCTTGCGTCAGCGCGCGCGCATAATCCTTGCCGGCGAGCGCCTTCTCGACGCGAAGCGCAAGGGCGGGCGCATCATCGGCCGCGAGCGATGCGCGCGGCGCCACGTTGGCGTCGCTGCACCCGACCATCGTGGAGCCGAGGATCGCGGCCGAGGCAAGCATACTGGAAAAGGCGTGCTTCTTCATCGCCTTCATCCCCGCTTGGGCGCCGCTGTGACCTGGCCGGACTCGACCTGATCGGCGAGCGCCTTTAGCGCATCATCGCGGGCGATCAGCGCATCGAGCGCCTCGGTCAGCAGATGCTGCGCCGATCGGTTGGAGAGCGCGCTCATCAGGCGTAGCCGCAGATGGCGCTCCGCATCGAGCCGCAGCGTGAACGCTGCCTTGCGGCCCGCGCCGGGCAATTCGGCGGCGCGCGACGGGCTCTTCTTCTTTTCCGCGACAGGCGGAGCAGGCGGAGTGCCGATCCGCTCGGCAATTTCCGCAATCTGCTGCGCGATGGGCGAGGCCTGCTCGCGCGGTGCGGCGGCGGGCTCGGCTTCGCGCACAGGTGCCACTTCCGGTTCAGGCGAAACGAGGCTCATTGGCACAGG
>JAFKLU010000425.1 GCA_017304105.1 Sphingomonadales bacterium | reverse complement strand
GCTATTCCAACGACGAGAGCGTCGCGGGCAATGGCGTCTTCCTGCTCGGCTACAGCCCGGAGCAGTCGGTCGAGCGCGTGATCGGCTTCGCGCGCGCGCGCGGCCTCACCAATTTCGCGGCGCTGGTGCCCAAGGGCGTCTATGGCGAGCGGGCCGGCGGCGCCTTCCTCGCCAAGGTGAAGGCGGTCGGCGGCACGGTGGTCGCCATGGAGACGTTCGATCGCTCGCCCGCCTCGGTGCAGGCGGCGGTCAAGCGCCTCGGCGCCAGCTCCAGCTATGACGCGCTGCTGATCGCCGATGTCGGCCGCATCGCCCTGCAGGCGGGGCCGCTGGTCAAGACCGGCGCCGGCTCAAGCGTCCGCATCCTCGGCACGGAGCTGTGGAATACCGAGACGGGCCTTTCCGCCAGCACCGCCCTGCGCGGCGCCTGGTATGCCAGCGTGTCTGACGGGCTCTACCGCACGCTCGCGACCAAATATCGCAGTTCCTATGGCGCGGCGCCCTATCGGCTCGCCTCGCTCGGCTATGATTCGGTGCTGCTTGCGGTGCGGATCGCGGCTGACTGGAAGCCGGGCACGGCCTTCCCGGTCGGCCGCCTCAATGATCCCGAGGGGTTTGCCGGCATAGACGGCGCCTTCCGCTTCGGCCGCGGCGGCATCGCCGAGCGCGCGCTGGAGGTGCAGGAAGTGAGTGCCGGTGGCGCCACCGTCGTGGATGCGGCGCCCAGGGGTTTCGCGAAGTAAGTCAGCCCTTCCGTTCGTGTCTTGACCTCGCTCGACACGAACGGAAGCGCAGCCCCCGAAGCCTTACAGGATCGACTGCCCGGTCTTCGCCCAGTCCGCCTCGAACGCCGCGAGGCCCTTGTCCGTCAGCACATGGTTGAACAGCGCCTTGATGACGGCGGGCGGCGCCGTGATCACGTCCGCGCCGATCTTGGCGCATTCGAGCACGTGGATGGGATGGCGCAGCGATGCGGCGAGAATCTCGGTGTCGAAGGCGTAATTGTCGTAGATGATGCGGATGTCCTCGATGAGCTTCATGCCGTCGAAGCCGTTGTCGTCATGCCGGCCGACGAAGGGCGAGATGAAGGTCGCGCCCGCCTTGGCCGCGAGCAGCGCCTGATTGGCCGAGAAGCAGAGCGTCACGTTGACCATGCAGCCATCCTCGGTGAGCGCCTTGCAGGTCTTCAGCCCGTCGATGGTGAGCGGAACCTTGATCGTCACATTGTCGGCGATCTTCCGCAGCACGGCGGCTTCCTTCATCATCGTCTCATGATCGAGCGCGACCACCTCGGCCGACACCGGGCCGGGCACGACCGCGCAGATCTCCTCGATCACTTCCAGAAACTTGCGGCCGGACTTGTGAATGAGGCTCGGGTTGGTCGTTACGCCGTCGAGCAACCCTGTCGCTTTCAGCTCGCGGATTTCAGCGATGTCAGCCGTGTCGACGAAGAATTTCATGGGATGGATGCTCCTGATGGGATGAACGGGATTTGCAGCGCCTATAGACCCGCGCGGCGGCGCGCGTAAGGCCCGTTGCGCGAGCGCGCGGCGCTCAGCTAGAGCGCCGCTCTGGCGACCGGACGACCGGAGGCGGATTTGGGGATTATGGGGGCATATGGGCGGCTTTGCGCCGCGGCGCTGCTTGCTGCGGCGCCAGCAGGGGCGCTGGCCCATGACGATGACGCCCAGCTCTGGATCGCCCAGAGCCTCACGCACCGCATCGACGATGACATGCTGATCGCGGGCGAGATGAGCGAGCGTTTCCGCGAGGCGAAGGTCGGCGGCGATCAGTATCTCGGCCGTATCACGTTGACCCGCCGCGTGGCACAGGGCGTCGAGGTGGCGCTTGGCGTCGCTGCCTCAACCAACAGCGGCATCGGCGAGATCCGGCCGGAGCAGGCGATCATCCTGACGCGCGGCCCCTTCGCCCTGCGCACCCGGCTGGAGGAACGCATGATCGACGGCGTGCCGGAGACGGCGCTGCGCCTGCGCGAGCGATTCGGGCTGGCCCTGCCGCTCGATTCCAAGGCGCGCTGGACGCTGCTCGCGAGCGGCGAACTGTTCTTCCAGCTCAACCGCACGCGGCCGAGCGACGTCACCGGTCTTAACGCGGTGCGCACCCAATTGGGCTTCCGCCATGCCCTCACGCCCGCGCTGAGCCTTACCGCGCTCTACCAGCGCCAGCAGGGCATTCGCAGGGGCGCGCAAGACACGGTGGCGCACATCAGCGTGCTGGCGATCGGCTGGGCGTTTTAGGCGGCGGGAGAATTCGGACATTGCCGACGCTCTCTTTGTCATTCCCGCGAACGCGGGAATCCAGCAGCGCCGGTGCGATGCGGCCCCGACCTTGATCCCAATGTCTATCTTCCGGCGTCACGTCGCAACAGCCCACCTTATCCGGGTGTGACGTCCAATCTGACGCAGCGCATCGCGCCGAGGCGTTCAGTGGCTTCACGGTAGAACAGGGCGGCGAATCCGGACTGGCAGCGTCTCGCCGTCGATCCTGGCTTTGCACCGATAGGGTGACTGGATTCCCGCGTTCGCGGGAATGACGAAAAAGGGGCAGGCAAGGTCCGCCTCGCCACCGCTTTTCCGCCTTTTGCTGCCCTCACCCCGCGAGCGTCAGCGCCGCGATCAGCAGGGCGTCATTGGTCGAGCGTGGATTGGCGCGGATCGCGGCCTCCTCGCGCGCGATCGCGGCGTAGATGGCGTCGGCCGCCTTGCGTGTCACGTCATCGCGCAGGGCGGCGAAATCGATGCCGGTCCAGGCCTGCAGCGCGATGGTGACGATCTCGTCGTCGAACAGACGCAGGCCCTCGTCGATGCCGGGCAGCATCGCGCCGACCAGCGCATTGCCCATCGCGCCGCGCAGCAGATCGGTGGCCGGGCTGCCGCCGCCCCGGATGATGCCCGCGGCATCCCGCACCGGCATGGCGCGGATCGCGTCGGCGATTACCGGCGCGGCGCGCTGCGCGCCTTCTTCGGCGGCGCGGTTGATCTGCCGGGTGAGTCGCTCGCGCACGGTGGAGGAATTGAGCAGCGCGCCCAGCACGCGCCCGCTCCGATCGTCGAATCGATCGGGCAGGCTGATCCGCGCCACCTGACTGTCATAGAAGCCGCCCGGCGCCATCAGGTTGGCGAGCGCCCGCTGGGAGCTGAGGCTCAGCAGGCGCCGCACGGCTTCATCCAGACTGAGCGGTTGGTTGGCGCAGCCCGGCAGCAGCAGGACCGGCGCGAGCAACCCGGCGCCGATCAGGGCACGGCGGCTATGGCGATGATGGATCATGCGTGTCTCCTCTTGCCCGGCGCGGCCCCGCATTCGGGGGGTCGCCATGGCGATGAAAGCTGTTATTCCGGACCAGCCGTGCCGATATCCCTTTCTGCTATACAACAACGCGTGTCCTGTTCCTGAACGATGAGCCGCGCCCGGATCATCCTCCTCAACGCCGCCCTCGGGCCGCTCGATTATCGCGTGCCGCACGGCATGGCGGTCGAGCCGGGGCAGATCGTCGTGGCGCCCTTGGGGCCGCGGCCGATGATCGGCGTCGTGTGGGACGAGGGCAGCTTTCCGGATGTGGAGACCGTGGGCGACAATCGACTGCGCCCGCTGCTCGGGCTGGTTGACGCGCCGCCTCTCGGAGCGCCGCTGCGCCGGCTCATCGAGTGGACTGCCGATTATTATCTGGCGCCGCTTGCCGCCGTGCTGCGCATGGCGCTCGCCTCGCTCTCCGCGCTGGAGGGCGACAAGACCGTCATCGAATATCGCCCGAGCGGCGTGCTGCCGGACCGCATGCCGCCGCAGCGCCTTCAGGCGCTGGAGCGCATTGGCGATCGGCAAGGGCTGGTGCGCGAGCTGGCGGCGCTCGGCGAGGTCAGCGATGCCGTGATTCGCGGCCTCATCAAGCAGGGGGCGTTCGAGGCGGTGGAAGTCTCGACGGAGCAGCCTTTTCCGGAGCCAGAGCCGGACCATGTGCGGATCGATCTCAGCGGCGAGCAGCGTGCGGCGGCGCAGCGGCTGGTTGATCATGTGAAGGCGCGGACGTTCAAGGCCGCCCTGCTCGATGGCGTCACGGGCTCGGGCAAGACCGAGGTCTATTTCGAGGCGATGGCGCAGGCGATGCGGCAGGGCGACCAGACGCTCGTCCTGCTGCCCGAGATTGCGCTGACCGAGCCGTTCCTCGATCGCTTCGCCGCGCGCTTCGGCTGCGCGCCGGTGGCCTGGCATTCGGGCCTAAAGCAGTCCGACCGCCGCCGCGCCTGGCGGGCCATTTCGCGCGGGGAGGCCAAGGTCGTCGTCGGTGCCCGCTCGGCGCTGTTCCTGCCTTATCCGCGGCTCGGCCTCATCATCGTGGACGAGGCGCACGAGACCAGCTTCAAGCAGGAAGAGGGCGTGCGCTACCATGCCCGCGACGTGGCGGTGATGCGCGGCCTGTTCGAAGGGTGCCCGGTCGTGCTCGCCTCCGCGACCCCGGCGATCGAGACGCGCCATCAGGTCGAGCTTGGCCGCTATGAGGAGATCAAGCTGCCGGCGCGTTATGGCGGCGCGGAGTTGCCCGAGATCGTCGGCATCGACCTGACGCAGGACCCGCCCGATCGCGGCCGCTGGCTGGCACCGCCGCTGGTCAGGGCGATGGCGGAGACTCTGGAGCGCGGCGAGCAGTCGCTGCTGTTCCTCAACCGGCGCGGCTATGCGCCGCTGACGCTGTGCCGTCATTGCGGCTATCGGTTCCAGTGCCCCAATTGCTCGGCCTGGATGGTCGAGCATCGCCTTACGCGGCGCCTTGCCTGTCATCATTGCGGCCACAATATCCCCACTCCCGACGCCTGCCCGGAGTGCAAGCAGGAGGATGCGCTGGTCGCCTGCGGTCCCGGCGTCGAGCGCATCGCGGACGAGGTGAAGGTGCTCTTCCCGCAGGCGCGCACCGCCATCGTCACGTCGGACACGCTCTGGTCGCCAGCCAGGGCCGCTGCCTTCGTGCGCGACGTGGCAGGCGGCGCCATCGACATCATCATCGGCACGCAGCTCGTCACCAAGGGCTATCATTTCCCCGAGCTGACCCTTGTGGGCGTGGTCGATGCCGATCTGGGGCTCGACGGGGGCGATCTGCGCGCCTCCGAGCGGACCTTCCAGCAGATCACGCAGGTCTCGGGCCGGGCGGGGCGAGGCGAAAAGCCCGGCCGCGTGTTCATCCAGACGCGCGCGCCCACCGTGCCGGTCATGCAAGCGCTGCTCGATGGCGACGAGGCCGCTTTCTATGCCGCCGAGACCGCCAGCCGCCGCCACGCCAACGCGCCGCCCTTCGGCCGCTTCGCCGCGATCATCATCTCGGATACGGATGCGGCACTGGCGCAGGAGACGGCGCGGCGCATCGGCCGCGCGGCGCCGCATCAGGAAGGGGTGGACGTCTATGGCCCCGCCGAAGCGCCATTGGCGGTGCTGCGCGGGCGCCATCGCTGGCGGCTGCTGGTCCACGCGCGCCGCTCGGTGGATCTCCAGGTGCTCATGCGGAACTGGCTTTCCAGCATAGACTGGAAAGCCAGCACAAGGGTGAGCGTGGATGTCGATCCTTATAGTTTCGTCTGAGCCCTTCGGGGCTCCCTTTATTTGATGCAGCCGCCCGGCGGTGGGAGGGGGGTAGTTGCCGGGCGGCTGCGCGACCGCCAGGGCGGGTCGACCATCTGCCTCTTTTGTCAGGTCGTGATGGGTTTCCAGTTCTTCGGCCGATAGGAGCGGGTCGTGCCGAAATTATAGACAGGCTGACGTTCCGCCTCTCTGACGGGCGCAGGTGCCTGGGCACTATCGTTCGTCACATCGGCGCGCTTTGGAGCGTGGCTGCGAGCATGGATGAAGGCCGCGCGGCGCAGGCGCTTGGCACGCGTACGGAACGGGTTCTCGGGCGAGGGAGGCGCGGCGACCATCGCCTCCAGTTCCGGGAAACGTTCGCCGAAACTGCCGTTCGCGAGCGCCGGCGTGGCAGTGGGAGACTCGGCTCCCGGTTCTGTGCCAATCGTCGGCATGGCAGAAGCCGGGTGGGCAGGAGCGGCCGCGACCGGCTCGGGCTGTGCGAGTGGCCGCTTCCGCTCGGCAACGATAGTTGCCGGGGCGCGCACCGCCGTTGTCGGCGCATAGCCATCGTCGAGAGCGTCCTCGCGACGGTCGCGGCGGCGCAGGAACAGGAATGCACCGGCGCCGACGAGCAACGCCGCGCCGCCTGCGCCCATGACCCACAGCGCCGTATCATCTTCGCTGGAAGCGCCGGTGGCCGCGGCGGGAGCGGCCGGGGCCGCTGCCGAGGGCTGAGGCGCGGGAGCTGCCGCCGCACCGGTCCGCAGATCCGTCGGAGAGGTCGTGGGTTCATTCAGAAGATCGCTCGCAGGCGCTGCGCGCTCGACCACCGGCGCAGGCGTCTCAACGGGCGCTCGCGCCGGACGTTCCGCAGATGCGCGTCGCTGAGCGGGGGCCGTTTCAGCGCGCGCCGGGGAGACAGGTTCGCTCTCTGCGCTACGAATTTGCGGTTGGACGGTGGGGAGCGGCGGGGCCGCCACAGGAGTGGGCGCCGCCTCGGCGGCAGGCGGGGCCGGCATGCTGATCTGGGGCAGGGCAACCGGCGCGCCGGGCAGAGTGGGTGCAGGAGGCTGCGCGCTCGGGACGACAATCTCCGGTTGCGTCGCCGGTGCTGCAGGCTCAGCGATCTGAGCCAGAGCGGGGGTGGTGCCAAGCGCCATGACCGCGGCAATCGCGGTCAGCGCAGGTTTCGCGGTGAGGGCATGTGTCTTCATAGCCCCCTGAAAATCCGCTTTGTGCGAGTCGGGTTTCCCTTGTCTTGGCTGATTTCGGCGATTCGTTTGAATCTAGCGGTCAATTGCCTCCTGATTTCACCGCCGATTCGCGGCGCAACAGCGCTTTCTTCCGCGCAAGGCCATAGGCATAGCCCCCAAGTGACCCGTCGCTGCGGCATACGCGGTGGCAGGGGATGAGCACGGCGAGGCGATTGTCCCCGCACGCCGTCCCCGCCGCACGCACCGCGCCGGGCCGCCCGGCCGCGGCGGCGATCTCGCCATAGCTGCGGGTTTCCCCGGCCGGGATGGCCCGCAGCGCCTGCCACACCGCTTGTTGGAAGGCGGTGCCGGCCACGTCGATGGGAAGCTCCGCCCCGCGGCCGGGATCGTCGACCAGCGCGACCACCGCGTCGACCAGCGCCGCGAATGGGGCGTCGCCCGCCATGATGCTGGCCTTGGGGAAGCGCGCCCGCAGCGTCGCCTCGTCCTCGTCGAAGCTGATGCGGCACAGGCCCTTGTCCGTCGCCGCCACGAGCAGGGCCCCGAGCGAGCTTTGCGCGACCGCGAACCGGATGACCGCACCTTCGCCGCCCTTGCGCCAGGCCGATGGGCTCATGCCGAGTCGGTCCTTCGCGTCCGCATAGGCCCGGCTCGGCGCCTCATAGCCCGCATCATATATGGCGTCGGTGATCCGCTTGTCCTCGTCGAGCGCCGCGCCCAGCCGCTTCGCGCGCAGCGCCCGTGCATAGGCGGCCGGCGAGACGCCGATGTCTCGCGTGAACAGGCGCTGGAAGTGATGCGGCGCATAGCCCACTGCCCGCGCGAGCTCGTCCAGCGTCGGAATGGCCTCGGCCTCTCCGATCAGCCGCAGCGCCTGCGCCACCGCTTCACGGTCGCGGCCCAGCTCGTCGGGCTTGCAGCGCAGGCAGGGCCGATAGCCCGCCGCGCGCGCCTGCTCCGCGTCGCGCAGCAGCTCGATATTCTCGCGCCGTGGCCGCCGCGCCGGGCAGCTCGGCTTGCAGTAGATGCGCGTGGTCCTGACCGCGACGACGAACCGGCCGTCCATCGCCCGGTCGCGCGCCTCGAAGGCGGCGAGCGCGGTTTCCTCGGGCATGTCGAGCATGGCGGCGCTCATCGGCTCAGTTCCTGTCGATCCGCGCGG
>JAFKLU010000424.1 GCA_017304105.1 Sphingomonadales bacterium | reverse complement strand
GCCCGCCCGACGACGCTGAGCAGGCCGGGCGCTTCCGCCCGCAGCTGGAGCCGCTTGCCGATCCCGCGCAGGAAATTCAGCGCGAGGTAGATGACGATGCCGGCACCCACTGCCACCGCGACCTGCAGCCAGTGGACCGTGATCCAGTGCGAGACGTCGTCCAGCATGGTGAGCGGATTCGCGAGGGCGGGAAGGGGGGCGGCGCTGGCCGTCATCTGTATCATCACAGGCTAACGCGCGCCGGCAGCCCTGGCTCCGGCCTGCTGCCTGGCGGCCGAGAGGATGTAATTGACGCTGAGATCCTTGCCGAGCGTGAAGCCGTAGCGCGGATCGGCGACGATGCCGGCGCTGTCCATGACCGTGATCCCATGCTCGGCGAGCAGCTCGCCCACCTCTTCAGGTGTCAGGAACTTGTGCCAATCATGCGTGCCCTTCGGGATGCGGCCAAAGCCTTCCGCCAGAGTGACGACCAGCAGCTTGCCGCGCGCCGTGCGATTGGGCGCGGAAAGGATGAGTAGCCCGTCCGGCTTCAGCAGCCGGGCGATTGCCGAGAGGAAAGCGCCCGGATCGGTCACATGCTCGATCACCTCAAGCGCGGTGATGAGATCATAGGGCGCCTCGCGGAGCGTCTCGACCCCGCAGGCGCGATAATCGATGGCGAGCCCCATCTGCGCGGCATGGGCGCGCGCCACGGCGATATTCTCCGGCGCGGCATCGACCGCCGTCACATCGGCGCCGAGGCGCGCGAGCGGCTCTGCGACGAGGCCGGCGCCGCAGCCGATATCAAGCGCGCGCTTGCCCGCGAGGGGCCTGAACGTGGCGGGATCGCTATCCCAATGCCGGTCGATCGCCTCGCGAATGTAGCGCAACCGCGCCGGCCCCAGCTTGTGGAGCATCGCGCTCGCGCCGTTCGGGTCCCACCAATCGGCCGCCTGCGCACCGAAATGCGCGGCTTCCTTCGGATCGATCGTGCCGGTTCCCGGCTCGCTTGCCATTGCTTATCCTGCTGACCGGCAAGCCCATGGCGCGAATTGTGATGAAATTTGGCGGCACGTCGATGGCCGGCATGGAGCGAATCCGCAAGGTTGCCGCCCGTGTGAAGCACGAGGTGGAGCGGGGCAACGAGGTTGCCGTCGTCGTCTCGGCAATGGCCGGCGAGACTGATCGCCTAGTCGGCTTCTGCAAGGAAGCGAGCCCGCTTTACGATCTGGCGGAATATGATGTCGTGGTCGCTGCGGGCGAGCAGGTGACGTCCGGCCTGCTGGCGATGACGCTGAAGGCCATGGGCGTGAACGCGCGTAGCTGGCTTGGCTGGCAATTGCCGATCCGTACCAGCGAGACGCACAGCAAGGCGCGCATCGACACGATCGACACCGGCGCGCTGCTGGCGGCGATGGCTGGGGGACAGGTCGCCGTCATCCCCGGCTTTCAGGGGCAGATGGAGGACGGCCGCGTCTCGACGCTGGGCCGCGGCGGTTCGGATACCTCCGCCGTCGCCGTCGCCGCCGCCGTGAAGGCCGACCGCTGCGATATCTATACCGACGTGGATGGCGTCTACACGACCGATCCGCGCATCGTCGCCAGAGCGCGCAAGCTCGACATGGTGACCTATGAGGAAATGCTGGAGCTGGCGAGTGTCGGTTCGAAAGTGCTGCAGACGCGGTCTGTCGCGCTGGCGATGAAGGAGAAGGTGCGCGTTCAGGTGCTCTCCTCCTTCGAGGAGCCGGGCGACGACCCCGAACCCGGCACGATGATCGTCAGCGAGGAAGAAATCGAGGCAAGCGATATGGAACGTCAGCTCATCACCGGAATCGCCCACGACAAGAACGAGGCGAAGATCGTGCTTACCGCCGTGCCGGATCGTCCGGGCATCGTGGCCAGCATCTTCGGCCCGCTCGCGGACGCCGGCATCAATGTCGACATGATTATCCAGAATGTCGGGCACAGCGGCATCGTGACGGACGTGACCTTCACCGTGCCGCGCGCGGACGTAGCCCGATGCGTCGACATCCTCGAAGCGGCCAAACCAGGCATCGGCTTCGAGAAGATCATCACCGACCTTGAAGTCGCGAAGATCAGCGTCGTGGGCGTGGGCATGCGCAGCCATGCGGGCGTTGCCGCCACCATGTTCAAGACGCTTGCCGATCGCGGCATCAATATCGAGGCGATCTCGACCAGCGAGATCAAGGTCTCGGTGATCATCGACGAGGACGAGACCGAGCTGGCAGTGCGCCTGCTGCACAGCGCATACGGGCTCGACGCGGACGTGCCGGCGGCTTGACAATATTTCTCCCCTCCTTTGATGAGGAGGGGCTAGATTAGGTAAACTGATGACCGACCGCCTCACATCCCTCATGGCCCGCGGCGCGGCCTTTCTCGGCAGCGAGACCGCGATCATCTGCGGCGCGATGAGCTGGGTCTCGGAGCGGCATCTCGTGGCGGCGGTCAGCAACGCGGGAGGCTTTGGCCTCATCGCGTACGGCGCGATGACGCCGGCGCTGCTCGATGCGGAGATCGCGGGGACGAAGGCCCTCACAGACAAGCCGTTCGGCGTCAACCTGATCACCATGCACCCGCAGCTGTTCGAGCTGATCGACGTGTGCCGCAACCATGATGTGAGCCATGTCGTGCTCGCCGGCGGTCTGCCGCCGCGCGGAAGCGTGGAAGCCATCAAGGCCAATGGCGCCAAGGTGATCTGCTTCGCGCCGGCCCTGTCACTGGCCAAGAAGCTGCACCGATCCGGTGTCGATGCGCTCGTGATCGAGGGCATGGAGGCTGGCGGCCATATCGGCCCGGTCGCCACCGGCGTGCTGGCGCAGGAAATCCTGCCGACCATGGCGCTGGAGCTGCCGGTGTTCGTCGCGGGCGGCATCGGCCGGGGCGAGACGATCGCCGCCTATCTGGAGATGGGCGCAGCGGGCGTGCAGCTCGGCACGCGCTTTGCCTGCGCGGCGGAGAGCATCGCGCACCCCAATTTCAAGAAGGCCTTCTTCCGCGCGTCGGCGCGCGACGCGGTGGCGAGCGTGCAGATCGATCCGCGCCTTCCGGTCATTCCGGTTCGCGCGCTCAAGAATGCCGGCACCGAGGCCTTTACCGCCAAGCAGCGGGAAGTCGCGCAGCTGCTCGACGAGGGCGCGGTCGACATGGGCGAGGCGCAGCTTCAGATCGAGCATTACTGGGCGGGCGCGCTGCGCCGCGCGGTGATTGACGGTGACGTTGAGGGTGGCTCGGTGATGGCGGGTCAGTCCGTCGGCATGGTGACGCGCGAGGAACCCGTTGCGGAGATCATCGCGACGCTGATGGCCGAGGCGCGGGCGGCACTGGATCGCCGCGCGGCCTGATCCTGGCGACCCGCCTGGCCCCACGGGGCGCCGTCGAAAATCCCATATCCGCTTGACGGATGGCCTCCGTTTGTTGACCTTGTCCGAAAGCGCGGCAGAGACTGCGCGATCGAGAGGAGGGATGCGTGCGCGCCAGGAGCCGACTTCGCTTGCGGGTGGTCGATGAGGGAGCGCGCCGATGAGCGCGGCGGCATCTGGACCGGGGCCGGAGCCCCGCTACGAATCGGATTTCTCCTTCCGCAAGATCAAGCTCGCCACCATCATCACCATCGCGAACATGTTCGCGACCAGCCTGTTGCCGTTTGGCGCGCTGACGCTGATCAACGTGCCGATGACGCGCGAGTTCGGATGGTCGCAGACCGAATTCGCCTGGGCGATGACTTCGCTCATGTGGTTCGGTGCCTGCACCGCGCCGATCTTCGGCCGCATTGCCGACACGTTCGGCGTGCGCCTGCCGCTCATTCTGGGCACGGTCGGCGTGGCGCTGGTGACGCTGTCTCTGGGCTATATCAGTTCGCTATGGCAGTTCTACGTCGCCTTCGGCCTGCTCGGTGTCTTCGGCAGTTCGGCGATCGGCTACACCAAGGTCATCAGTGCCCTGTTCACGCAGCATCGGGGCAAGGCGATGGCGCTGCTCGGCGTCGAATCGACACTGGCCGGTGCGGGCATTCCCTATCTGCTCAACTGGCTGATTACCGATTTTGGCTGGCGGCACATGTTCGTCATCTGCGCCTGCATCATCTTCGCGCTGCTGCCGGTCATCTACATGACGCTGGACGAACCGGGCGAGATCCGCAGCGACCGGCGCCTGTTCCGCAAGCGCCCGGCTGCGCTCGACAATCCCTCCCATCCGCAGAATCTCGACGGCCTCACCGTGCCGCAGATCCTGCGCGACAAGGTGTTCTGGCTGATCGTCGTCGCGACCATCATCGGCTCGGCGCCCCGCTCGGGCATGGCGCCTTCGCTCGTGCCCATGCTGATGGAGAAGGGGTTCACGCAGGCGGATGCGGTCAACTACATGATGATCAACACGATCATCGCGCCGATCGGCACGCTGATTGGCGGATGGGCGGTCGACCGGGTCAATGACAGCCGGATCGCCATTCCCTTCAAGTTCATCTCCTTCCTCGGGCTGTTCTTCTTCATGATGACGACCGCGAGCTTCGGGGGCTGGCCGCTGCTCGCCATTGCAGTGGGCCTCGGCGGCTTTTCCTATGGCACCGCGCGGCCGATCGGCACCTATCTCCATATCCGCTTCTTCGGCCTCAAGGCGTTCGGCTTCTACCATGGCTTCGAATCCGCTTTCCTCGCCTTCGCCATGGGCTGCGCGGCGCCGCTCGTCGGCTATCTGCGCGAGAGCAGCGGATCCTATATGAGCAGCTATTATGTGATGCTGGTCTCGCTGCTGGGCGGTACCATTCTCTACTGGGTGCTGGGGCCTTATCGCTATGCCGCCAATATAGGCGCGGTGCCGCTGCCCGCTGAGGATGACCGGGAGGGTGCGGCGCCAGCGCGGGGCGCGAGCGCAGTGCCCGCAGCACGCTGAGCCTTATGCGCCCATGCCGCAGGTTCACGGCGCACAATAATCCCTTGCAGCGCTGCTCCTTCCGCGATGTTGGTCAGGCGTGAGAGTTTCTGATAGCACGAGGTTCATGGACAGTTCCGCCCGCCGCCAAGACAACGCTTCGAGTTCCGCCGCCGCCGCCGCGCGCAAGATTTTGCTGCGCCTGCATGAAGTGATGGCCGCACGCACACCTGCGCAGGCCAAGCTCAACAAGGTCGTCGAGATCATCGGCGAGGAGCTGTCGAGCGAGGTCTGCTCCATCTATCTGTTGCGCGAGGGGATGCTGGAGCTGTTCGCCACACGCGGCCTCAAGCAGGAAGCGGTCCATGTGACGCGAATGGCGATGGGTGAGGGGCTGGTCGGCACCATCGCCCAGCATGTCGAGACGCTGAACCTCGAGGAAGCGGCCGCGCACCCGGACTTCGCCTATCGTCCCGAAACCGGCGAGGAACTGTTCCACAGCTTCGCGGGCGTGCCCATCGTGCGCCGCGAAAAGGCGATCGGGGCGCTCTGCGTGCAGCATCTCGACCCGCGGCCCTATGAGGAAGTGGAAATCGAGGCGCTGCAGACCGTCGCGATGGTGCTTGCCGAGCTTATCAGCAATGCCGGTCTGGTTGACGAGAATCCGGGTGAGGCGCGGACCGTCGAGACGGGCGCTACGATCCTGTCCGGGCTACAGTTGGTCATGGGCATGGCGCGCGGTCATGCCGTGTTCCACCAGCCGCGCATCGTCATCGAGCATACGGTGGCCGAGGATATCGAGGTCGAGCGGCAGCGCGTCTATTCGGCATTCGCCAAGATGCGCGAGCAGATCGACCGCATGGCCGGCCAGGCCGAGTTCGGCGTGGAGGGCGAGCACAAGGAGGTGCTCGAGACATACAAGATGTTCGCCTATGACGAGGGCTGGTCGCGCCGGATCAACGAGGCGATCGACGCGGGCCTCACCGCCGAGGCCGCCATCGAGCGGGTGCAGCAGCGCACCCGGATGCGGATGCGCCAGATCGATGACCCGCTGCTGCAGGACCGGATGCACGATCTGGAGGATCTCTCCAATCGCCTGCTGCGCATCGTCGCCGGGCAACTCGGCACGGCGGCGCAACTGGGCCTGCGTCAGGACGCCATCCTCATTGCGCGCAATCTCGGCCCCGCCGAGCTGCTGGAATATGACCGGCGCCGCCTCAAGGGAGTGATCCTGGAGGAAGGCTCGCTCACCGCTCATGTCACCATCGTCGCGCGCGCAATGGGCGTGCCGGTGCTGGGCCGCGTCAAGAATGCGCGCGCGCTCATCAACGATGGCGATCTGCTGCTGCTCGATGTCAATCAGAACCGGCTCTACATACGTCCTTCCGTGCCGATGGACGAGGCGTTCGAGAGCGGCCTCGCGCTTACCCAGAAGCGCCGCGCCGGCTATGCGGCGCTGCGCGACAAGCTGGCCGAGACGACTGATGGCACGCGCATCGAGCTCATGGTCAATGCGGGCCTGCGCGATGACGTCGCCGCGCTCGATGTGACGGGCGCGGACGGCATCGGCCTGTTCCGCACCGAATTCCAGTTCCTCGTCTCGGCGACGCTGCCCCAGCGCGAGCGGCAGCAGCGGCTCTACAGGGAAGTGCTGGACGGCGCGGGCAATCGGCCGGTCATCTTCCGCACGGTCGATATCGGCGGCGACAAGGCGCTGCCCTATCTCAACAAGAGCGATAATGACGAGGAAGAGAATCCGGCCATGGGCTGGCGCGCGGTGCGTCTGGCGCTGGAGCGGGACGGCCTGATGAAGGCGCAGGCGCGGGCGCTGCTGGAAGCGGCGGCGGGACGCACGCTCTATGTCATGTTCCCGATGATCTCCGAGCCGTGGGAGCTCGCTCAGGCCAAGACGCTGTTCCGCGACCAGAAGGACTGGCTCGCCAGCCGCGATCGCAAGCTGCCCAAGGCCGTGCATTACGGTGCAATGCTGGAAGTGCCGGCGCTGGCTGAGACGCTGGATTTCGTGCTGCCCGAGCTCGATTTCCTCTCCATCGGCACCAATGATCTCACGCAGTTCCTGTTCGCCGCCGATCGCGCCAATCCCAAGCTCGCGGAGCGCTATGACTGGCTGAGCGTGGCGATCTTGCGGTTCCTCTCGCGGATCGTGAAGGCGTGCCGCGAATACTCCGTTCCGCTCGGCGTCTGCGGCGAGATGGGCGGGCGCACGCTGGAGGCGATGGCGCTGCTCGGCATCGGTATCCGTCGCCTCTCGATCACCCCGGCCTCCGTCGGTCCCGTCAAGGCGATGATCCGGTCCGTCGACCTGGCGGCGCTGAGCGCGCATTGCGAGGAACTGTTGCGCGGCGGCGTTACCAATTTGCGCGAGCCGCTCGCGCAATGGGCGAGCGAGAACGGCGTGGAGCTTAATTGATCCGCGTTCGTTCGCGATTGCTCCGCAACTGAGCTATTAAGCAAGTTGACACTGCGCGCGCGGCCATGAAACAAGGCAGCGCCTAAACCGACCGAAACAGCGGACGCACGATGGCGAAAGAGCCCCAAGCGGCAGACGAAGGACAGATGGTCGCCCCCGAAGACGTCAGTGCGCCGGCGATGATGCGCCGCGCTCGCGAGGCAGCGGGGCTGTCGCTGGACGATCTGGCGGCGCGCACGCGCGTGCCAATGCGGCATTTGGCTGCGCTGGAGGCCGGCGAGTATCAGGCATTGCCCGGCACCACTTATGCTGCGGGTTTTTCGCGCGCCTTTGCCCGTGCCGTGGGCCTGGACGAGACGGCGCTGGTGGCCAAGGTCCGTGCCGAGATCGACGCGATGGGCGGCGTGGGGCAGGGACCTCATGAGATCGAAGAGCCGGTCGACCCCAGTAGCGTGCCGCCGCGCATCCTCGCCTGGGTCGCGGCTGCGCTCGTCGTCCTGCTGGCCGGCGGCTATGCCGTCTGGCGGATGCAGCTCAACACGCCGCCGACCGATGAGCAACTCGCCGCTGAGCGCCGCACCGCGCTCGTTGTAGCCGAACGAGACGTTCTCGAGCGCGATCACGTCACCTTCTCCGTCCCGAGATAGGCGCGCAAGACTGCGGGATCCGTTTGAATTTTCGCAGGTGATCCGGCGGCGATGGGATTGCCGAAATCCAGCACGGTGATGGTGTCCGCGATCCCCATGACGAAATCCATATTGTGCTCGACGACCAGGACGGCGATTCCAGCCGCCTTCAGGCGTCGCACCAGAGCGGCGATCTCCTTGGCTTCGAGCGGATTAAGACCCGCTACGGGTTCATCGAGCAGCAGAACCGAGGGTCGCTGCGCAACGGCACGGGCCAGCTCGACGAGCTTCCTGTGTCCGTAAGCGAGATCCTTCGGCAGATGAAGCGCATAGTTTTCAAGGCCCACCATGCGCAGAATGGCCATGGCTTCGTCGCGCTCCTCTTGCTCGTGTCCGCGCCCGCGCAGCCATCTGCTGAAGTCGCGCACGAAGCCTGTGTGCGACCGCATCCCGAGCATCACGTTCGAGAGGACGTCGACACCCCCAATGAGCTGCAGATTCTGGAATGTGCGTACGAGGCCGAGCTTCGCACGTCGATGCGCTGGCAGGGCCGTGACATCCTCACCGCCGATGAAAATGCGTCCATCACTCGGCTGGTAGAGGCCGGCAACGACATTAATGAATGTGGACTTGCCGGCGCCGTTCGGTCCGATCAATGCATGAATCCGACCCGGCTCGATGGCGAGCGAGACGCCTTTCAGCGCCGAGACGCCCGCATAATTCTTCGACAAGCTCTCGACACGAAGACCTCGCGGTTCCGGACACTGGAGGTCATAGGTATTCGATTGCGCCGGCACTGCCTCCTTTGGCACATGCCTGCCAAAGGCACGACGGAACAGGCCGATCATGCCCTCCGGAAAGAGGAGCAGGACGCTGATGAGAATGGTGCCGTAGATCAGCGGGCCGTACTCGTGAAGCGCGGCGATAGTCTCGGTCAACGCGAGCAGGATGACGGTGCCGAGAAGCGGTCCCCGGCTACTGCCAAGTCCGCCGATGACGGCCGCGATGAGCAAGCCGATCGTGAGGCGGATGTTGAAAGCATCA
>JAFKLU010000423.1 GCA_017304105.1 Sphingomonadales bacterium | reverse complement strand
CCAGGCGGTGGAGGTATAGAGCACGCCATCGACCACGAACGGCGTCGCTTCCTGCCAGCGCGTCGTATCGAGTTCGAGCGCCCAGGCGAGGCTCAAATCCTTGATGTTGCCGGCGTTGATCTGTTCGAGCGGCGAATAGCGCTGCTCGTCATTGGTGCGGCCATAGGTCAGCCAATTGTCCTGATCCTGCGCCGCGCCGTCCAGCCGGGCCTGATCGATCGCACCGGCGCTGTCCGTCTCCGCGCTCATGCTCGCGCCGCAACCGGCCAGAGCCAGCATCATCGCCACGCCCAGCGCCGCACCCGCAACCTGTCTCGCCATGCCTATCCTCTCCCTGCACGGGCCGCTCCCGGCCCGCTTGCGGCGGCATCCTAATCGGCTGCCGCCGCCATTGCGATGTTTTCTCAACTTATGGGGGCCGCCCGGCTGGAGGCGGCCCCCTCCCCCTTTATACCTCAGAACTTGAACGTCCCGCCGATGTAGAAGCGGCGGCCATTCAGGTCGTAGAAGTAGGCATTGAACGGGCTGGCGCCGATGCCGTTGGCAAGGCCTGTCGTCGCGCCGTTATACTCCACCAGCGGCGGCGCCTTGTCGAACAGGTTGTCCACGCCCCAACGCAACGTCGCATTATCCGTCACCGCGAAGCTACCGTTCAGGTTGAACAGATCGTAGGCAGGAGAGCCCACGAACGGCGTGGCGTTGTTCGACGTGTAGGCGATCGACTTCGCCGCCGGGAGGTGCTGCCACTGGAGCGACACCGACACCGGGCCGACGCCGTAGGTGAAGGTGTTGAACATCTTCCAGCGGAAGGCGCCCGGATTGAGGCCGTTCTCGGCAATGGCATTGCTGCCTGCCGGCCCCAGCGTCCCCGCATATTCGACCAGGCGGCCCGCAGCGCCGGCGGAAGCCGGAAGCGGAGCGGACTTGAGCGTGATCAGATAATTGAAGACGGTGTTGACGCTGAACGTGCCCGGACCGACCGGGAAGGCCCAGTCGAGCTGCGCGTCGATGCCCTGCGTGCGGAAGCGCCCGTTGTTGAGATAGGTCACCTGCACGTTGCCGAGCGCACCGTCGCCGGTCACGCGGCCGATCGCCTGGCACTGCGAGGTCGCCGCCGCCGCCGTCGGATTGGTGGCGATGGCCGGGTTGAAGGTCGGATCGAAGCAGGCGCGCTGCGCCGTGTCCAGCGTGAGCGGGCCGATCGCGTCGTCGACCGCGATGTTGTAATAGTCGACGGTCAGACGCAGGCGGCGGAGCCACTCGCTTGAGGCCGGCGAACTGATCACCGCGCCCAAGGTCCAGGTCTTCGCCTTCTCCGGCTTGATGTTCGGATTGCCGACCAGCGTCGGGAACGCGAACGCCGGGCCAACGGCATTGTAGAACTGCGGATCGCCGTAGAAGACGTCAGAAGTCCTGCGCGCGGTCGTGTCGTTCTGGTTCATCAGGATCGCGCAAACCGCGCGAACATTGTTGTAGTTGCCGGGGTTCGCGGTCTGGCTTGCCGACCAGGCCAGCGTGTTGCTCCACCGGCAGACGTCACCGCCGCCAGCCGCCGTAAAGGTCTGCGACGGGGCGAGGTAGAGTTCGGCGACGTTGGGTGCGCGGATCGCCTTGTTGTAGCCGCCGCGCAGGCGCAGCCAGTCGGTGACTTCCCAGTCCGCCATCGCCTTCCAGGTGAAGGCGTTGCCGGTGGTGTTATAGTCCGAGTTGCGGACGCCGACGTTCAGTTCGAGCTTCTTCACCAGCGGCAGATCGGCCAGCACCGGCACGAGCAGCTCGCCATAGACTTCCTTGCTCCGGATCGTGCCCGCCGAGCTGCCGCTCGGATAGATGCCGATCGTCTGGTCGAGGAAGGACGTGCCCTGCTCGGTCAGCGTGTCGTTGTGGAAGTCATAGGCGTTCTGACGATAGCTCGCGCCGAGGGCCGCCCGCACCTCACCGGCCGGCAACTGGAACAGGCTGCCCTGGGCGTTCGCCTCGAACACGGTCTGCTGCATGACGGCGCGGTTGGAGAGGGGCGCGCTGATCGCGTCGATACAATCCTGCGTGATCGCCTTCTTCTTGTTGAACGGATCGAAGCCGCTGGTGCAGGTGGCCGACGAGGCGCCGAAGCCGCCGAACGCCGCATTGCCCTGCGCCTTGAAGCCGGCACCCCAGTTGGGCGCCGAGATCACGGCGCGGAACCGCTCCAGCGAGGCCGTGCCGGTGATGAGCGCGTTGGTCTCCGATTCGCCCTGCGAACCGTAGACTTCCCAGGTCCAGTCGGAGCCCGGAATCTTGCCTTCAAAGCCGGCCAGCATGTTGTAGGTGAGCACGTCAGTCTTGGACGCGCGGTTCATGAAGTCGAGATAGTAAGTGAGCTGCCAGGGACCATTCGGGTCCGCGCGGCTGTTGAGCAGCGTCGCCAGTTCGGTGGGAATGGCGCGGCCGTCCCGCGGAATGGCCGCCGACCAGCCGTTCACGGACGGCGAGGGCTGGTTGAGCGTGCGGGTCTGAACGCGGGTGAAGGTCGCCTGCGCGAACACGCCGACCCAGTCGTTGATCTCGTAATTGCCGCGCGTGTAGATGTTGTAGCGTTCCAGCGGCAGGAGCAGCAGCTCGTCCTGGAAGTTCTGGCCCAGCGTGCCATCGCCCTGCCTCTTGTACTTGAGGCCGGTCAGATCGCCCTTGAAGCGATAGGCGCCGCCCGGAGGGCTCTGGAAGAACCCGGTGAAGGCGGTACCGTCCTCGTTGAAGTAGAGACGCGAGCCGGCGGCCACAGCGCCCGGAGCCGCGCCTGAGAAGATCGAGTTCATCACGGTTTGCGATGGCGCGTTGGCGCCGATCGGCTGATAGCCCGAGAAATAGGGGAAGAACTCGTTGCCGGTGAAGCGCGGATCGCGCCAGGCATCGCGGAACCAGTCGCGGTCGCGGCGATAGGCGGCTTCGCGATTGTTCATCGAGAGGCCGATGGTGATGTTGCCGCGCCCGTCATCAAAGTTCGAGCCCATGATGCCGCTGATCGAATATTCCTGACCATCGCCGCGCTGGGAGATGCCCATCTGGCCATCGAGCTGCAGGCCCTGGAAATTCTTCTTCAGGATGAAGTTGACCACGCCGGCCACGGCGTCCGCGCCATAGGTGGCCGAGGCGCCGCCGGTGATGATCTCGACGCGCTCGATGGCGGCCGCAGGGATGGTGTTGATGTCGACCACGCCCAGCGCGTTGGCAGGCGTCGTGCGCCGGCCATCGACCAGCACGAGGCTGCGGTTGGTGCCCAGGCCACGCAGCGAGACCGTCGCGGCGCCCGGCGTGTTGGTCGCCGTCGGCTGAATGTCGTTGCCGAGCGCAGGAGTCTGCACCGGCGTGAAGTTGGGCAGCTTGTTGAGGTTGGTTTCCAGGGCCGCGGTCGAGCTGTTCTGGAGCAGTTCCTGTCCGGCCGTGACGATCGGGCTGTTCGCTTCATAGTCGCGGCGGACGATGCGCGATCCGGTGACGACGATTGCCTGTTCGGTCTCGTCGGCGCCCTGGGGCGTGTCCTGCGCGGCAGCCATGGAAGGCAGGGCAATCAGGTACAGCGCGGTCGTGCCAGCCAGCACCGCGCGGGTATAATTATTGCGTAGAATAGAAGACATCTTCCTCTCCCTTAGTCTGGCGCTTGGGACGCGCCGCCTCCAGTCCCGTTGGCGGGTGGGTCGGTCTAGGAGCGAGGCTTTCTGCCTTCTTGCGACCGCCCCAATTAGGACTGGCGGCGCAAACTAACTATCATGGTATATAGATACAAGCGGATATTGTCATCATTCTGTAGCGGCGCGCAAATCGGACGGCGCCCGCAAGACCATGAAGTTTGGCGCTTTATGTAACGATAAAACCGGGTTTTTGGATTTGAAACGATCGTCGTTTCATTGTTGTAGTGCGGCCAAGATGCCACAGTCTAATATGGACTTTTACAATTCAGAAAACATCCGGCGCGAAGGCGATTCCCCGCTCCGGGAATGAAACTCAGATGCAGGCGATTTGTTCCGCCGCCGCCTCGATCGCGGCGATCTGCGCGAGCGCGAGCGGCAGGCGCTGCGTGAGGAAGAAATCGGCACTGGCCTGTCTGGCGCGCAGGAAGGCGGGGTCGCCCTCGCCCCGTTCCAGCCGCGCCGCCGCCTGCTCGGCCTGCCGCCCCAGCAGCCAGCCGCCGACTACACCGCCGCATAGCGCCAGAAACGGGCTCGCCGCCGCGCCAAGACCGGTCGGGTCATGCGCCAGCATCGCCGCGCGCGCCCGGCCCAGCATGGCGAGCGCCGCCTCCAGCTTCGCCCGCGCGCCCCCGTCGCGCCAGCAGGCCACGTCTCGCGCGATCGCGCCTTCGAGCTCGCCCATGGCCGTGCCATTGTCCAGCCGCAGCTTGCGCCCGGCGAGGTCCATCGCCTGGATGCCGTTCGTGCCCTCATAGATCGCCGCGATTCGCGCATCGCGATAATGGCGCGCGACGCCGGTCTCCTCGATGAAGCCCGCGCCGCCATGGACCTGGATGGCAAGGCTCGTCACTTCGATGCCAGCGTCCGTCGCCCAGGCCTTGCTGATCGGGGTCAGCAGGTCCGCCCGCCGCTTCCAATAGGCGCGCCGCTCCGGGTCGCTCTCCTTGTGCGCCCGGTCCACGGCGGCGGCATTGGCATAGACGATGGCCCGCGCCGCCTGCGTCAGGCTGTGCATCGTCATCAGCATGCGGCGCACGTCCGCATGGCCGATGATCGGGCCGAACTGCACGCGCTCCTGCGCATAGGCGCGCGCGTCCTGCCAAGCCCGCTCGGCGATGGCGACGCCCTGATTACCGACGTTGATGCGGGCATGGTTCATCATCGTGAACATTGCCGCGAGCCCGCCGTGCGGCGCGCCGATCAGCCAGCCGACGCAATCCCCGCTCTCGCCGAGCTGCATGGTGCATGTGGGCGAAGCATGGATGCCCATCTTGTGCTCGATCGCGATGGCGCGCACGTCATTGCGCGCGCCGGGCCGCCCCTGCGCATCCAGCAGATATTTGGGCACGAGGAACAGGCTGATTCCCTTCGATCCCGCCGGCGCATCGGGTAGCCGCGCGAGCACGAAATGGAGGATGTTATCGGCCAGCTCATGCTCGCCCCAGGTGATGAAGATCTTCTGCCCCCTGATCCGATAGCTGCCGTCCCCGGCCGGTGTCGCGCTGGTCCGCAGCGCGCCCACGTCCGATCCAGCCTGCGGCTCGGTCAGCAGCATGGTGCCGGTCCATTCGCCGGAGATCAGCTTGGGCAGGTAGAGCGCCTTCATCGCCTCGTCGCCATGCGCCTGCAGCGCCTCGACGGCGGAGAGGGTCAGCATCGGGCAGAGCGAGAAAGCCATGTTGGCGGCGGTGAACTGCTCCTGCACCGCCACGGAGAGCACGAAGGGCAGCCCCTGCCCGCCATGCGCCGGATCGGCGGACAGCCCGTTCCAACCCGCCGCCGAATAATCGCGATAGGCCTGCGCGAAGCCGTCCGGAAGCGTCACCGCGCCGTCGGAAAAACGTGCGCCCTCGCGGTCGCCGATCGCATTCAGCGGCGCGAATGCCTCCTGCGCCAGCCGGGCCGATTCGGCGAGGATCTGCGCCGCCAGCGCCGGCGTCGCATCCTCGAAGCCGGGCAGCCCCGCGAGTTCCGTAAGGTCCGCGACCGTTTCCAGCACGAACATCTGTTCTTCGGTCGGCGCGCGATAATCGGCCATGCACGTCTCTCCCGTCGCTTCTTGCACCCTGCTGTATCGCGAAAGCATGGCCTCGTGTAGGGACTGTGAGCCACGCGGCTTCCCCGCCTCTTTTCGCCATTCCCGCAGCCGCCGGAATGGCGAAAAGAGGCGGATATGTTTTGCAGTGCGCGGACTTAGGGCAGGAAGGAACACGAGACGAGCATGGAAGCGCCGATCCAAGCGACAGCAGGCCCGCGCCCCGCCTGGTGGAAGCATCTCTACGTGCAGGTATTGATCGCCATCGCGCTCGGCATCGCGCTGGGGGCGATCCAGCCGGACTGGGGCGGCGCCATGAAGCCGCTCGCCGATGCTTTCATCAAGGCGATCAAGATGGTGATCGCCCCGGTCATATTCCTCACCCTGACGAGCGGCATCGCCCACATGCGCGCGCTCGCCGAGCTTGCCCGCGTAGTGCTGAAGGCCTTCGCCTATTTCCGGTCAAGGGCGGCACGCTGCGCATGATGCTGACCCTGCCCAACAACTTGGATTTCAATCCTGCCACGCTGAATGGTGAGGCAGTCGCGGGCTATGTGGGCGAGGCGGAACATGCCAGCATCTCGGCCTTCCTGCTCGACATCATCCCGACCACGTTGATCTCCGCGCTCACCGAGGGTTCCATCCTGCAGGTGCTGTTCGTGGCCGTGCTGTTCGGCGTCTCCATCGCGCTGGTCGGCGAGCCGGCCGAGCCGGTGGTGGAGTTCATCGATCGGCTCTCGGTCGTCGTGTTCCGGCTCGTCGCGCTGCTCATGCGCCTCGCGCCCGTCGGCGCATTCGCGGCCATGGCGTTCACAATCGGCCATTATGGCCTTGGCGTGCTCGCCAATCTCGCCGGGCTGCTCGCGACCTTCTATTTGACCTCGCTGCTCTTCGTGCTGCTCGTGCTCGGCGCCATCGCGCGGGCGAACGGCTTCTCGATCCTGCGGCTCATCGCCTATCTGAAGAGCGAGCTGCTGCTGGTGCTCGGCACCTCCTCGTCCGAGGCCGCCCTGCCCCCGCTGATCGGCCGACTGGAGGCTGCCGGCTGCGCGCCCGGCGTGGTCGGGCTGGTCGTGCCGCTCGGCTACAGCTTCAATCTCGATGGCACCAACATCTACATGACCCTCGCCGCGCTGTTCATCGCGCAGGCCTGCGGCGTGGACCTCTCTCTGGGCGAGCAGATCATGCTGCTCAGCGTCGCGATCATTTCCAGCAAGGGCGCGGCCGGCGTCACCGGCGCGGGCTTCATCACGCTTGCCGCCACGCTCGCCGTGGTGCCCAGTGTGCCCGTGGCGGGCATGGCGCTCATCCTCGGCATCGATCGCTTCATGAGCGAATGCCGCGCGCTCACCAACTTCGTCGGCAATGCGGTCGCCACCATCGTCATCGCCCGCTGGGAAGGCGAGCTGGACAAGGACATGCTGGATCGGGCGCTGCGCTAAAAACGCTCAGGCGGGGATCAGCCGCACCGGCAGATGCTTCCGCCCCCGCCCGCCGGTTCGATGGCCGCGACCTTCTTCACCAGCGCCTCAAGGATCACTTCCGATTCCATCCGCGCCAGCACCTGCCCCATGCAGATGTGGATGCCGCCGCCAAAGCCGACATTGGCCCCCGTGCGCCGCACGTCGAACCGCTCCGGCTCCGCCCAGCGCGCGCCATCCCGCCCCGCCGCCGTCAGCAGCAGCGAAAGCTGGTCGCCACGGCGGAAGTTGATGCCCTCCACCTCCATGTCGAGCAGCGCCGTGCGCCCCTGCATCCGCGCGGGCGGATCGTAGCGCAGCATCTCGTTTACCGCATTCTTCACCAGCGCCGGGTCGGCGCGCATCAGCGGCCAGTTCTCGGGGAAGCGCACGATGCCGCCGAGTATGTTGGCGATGCCGAGCACGGTCGTATCGAACCCCGCCGCCAGCGTCGCGCGGATCAGGAACTCGGCCTCCTCCTCCTTGACGATCCCCTCGTCGCTGAGCCCGAGGATCTTCGCCGCGAGGCTGCCCGGCGTCACCGTATCGCGCCGCGTATGGTGGTCGACCCATTCGAAGGCTGGCGCCGCCCGCGCCATGCTCGCCTCGAAGATCGCGTTGCGCGGCCCCACTGTGTTGAACGCCGCGTCGCCGAAGTCGAGGATCAGCGCCCGCCCTTCCTGCGGCATGCCGAGCATGTCCGGAAACACCTTGAGCACGAAGGCGGCCGCGATGTCCGTCACCGCATCGACCGTGCCCTTCGCCAGCGCCGCGTCCACGATCCGCTCGGCATCGGCGACGAACGCCGCGCGATAGGGCGCCAGCGCGGCGGGCGAGAGGAAGCGCATCAGCGCGTCGCGCGCCACCGTGTGCTCCGGCGGGTCCTGCACCACGAGGATCGGCGGCACGAGCGTGAACGGATCGTAGAAGGGCTTGGCCGTCGAAGTGAAGCGCCGCCAGTCCGGCAGGATCTTGCGTACCGGCTCGTGCGTCATGATCGCGATGCTGTCATAGCGGTCGAGCCAGACCGCCGGTCCGAGCTTGGCGAGCGAGGCGTCGCTCTCCGGCAGCGCCGCGATCCACTCCTTCGTGAACGGGTCCGCGTCCGTGCGCGGCATGGTCGGCGGCGGCCTGGTCAATATCTCGTCATGCGCAATCATGCCTGCGCCTCCCGCCGCTGCTTCTCGTCCGCAAAGGCCTTCTCGATGGCCGCGTGCCGCGCCTTCACTTCCGGCACCATGTCCGGATGGGTGATCGCGTAGAAATCGCCGCGCCGGACGGCCCCAATCGCGATCTGCGCCGCCTGCGCCGGCGATATCCAGTCGACCACGGCATCCTTGAACTGCTCGCTATCCTCCAGCATCACGTCGCGCAGGCTGCCCGCCAGATCGGCCGGCCTGTTGCGCGTGCTGCTGCCGAGGTCTGTCGCCACCGGGCCGGGGCAGAGCGCCGTCACGCCGACTTTCCCGCCGTCCGAGGCAAGCTCCATCGCCAGCACTTCGCTGAGGCCCAGCAGGCCATATTTGGCGGTGCAGTAAGTGGCGAGCGTCGGCACCGGCATCATTGATGCCATGGAGCAGGTGTTGAGGATGTGGCCGCCATCCGCATTGCCGCGCAGGATCGGCAGGAACTGCGTGAGCATATGGATCGCGCCGCGCAGATTGACGTCGAGCATCCATTGCCAGTCCGCCAGCGTCAGCTCGAACACCGGCGACATCGGCCCGATGCCGGCATTGTTGCACAGCAGATGCACGGTGCCATGACGCTCGACCGCCGCCGCCGAGAGCGCCGCGACCTGCGCGGGATCGGAAACGTCGGTACGCACGCCCAGAACGCCGAGTTCCGCCGCCGTCCGCTCCAGCCTGTCCGCCTGGATATCGGCGATGACGACCTGCATCCCCTCGGCCAGCAGCCCTTCGGCCAGCGCACGTCCGATGCCGGAGGCCCCGCCAGTGATGACGGCAACCTTGCCCGCGAGCGATCCTTCCATGCTCGTCCCCTCCTGATTTTTGTTGGAGGGAGGTAACCCGCCCCGCCGCTGCTGCCAAGGCTTGTCGCGCGGCCGCGCAGGGCCTAGATTGGAACCATGGCCGAGCATGTCCATCATCACCACGCCCATAGCGAGCCGACCGGCGCGCATCTCGCCAAGGCCGCGCGCGCATCGCTGGAGGCGCAGGGCGAGCAGTGGACGGACATGCGCGCGGAGATCTTCGCGGTGCTCGCGGCGGAGGAAAAGCCGGCTTCAGCCTATGACATCGCCGACAAGGTCTCGCAGAAGCGCGGCAAGCGCGTCGCGCCCAACAGCGTTTACCGCATCCTCGACCTGTTCGTGAGCAACAACCTCGCCCAGCGCGTCGAGAGCGCCAACGCCTATATTGCGAACGCCCATCCCGGCTGCCTGCACGACTGCATCTTCCTCGTCTGCAAGGTCTGCCATGAGGCGACGCATATCGATGACGACAAGCTCACCGGCCAGGTGCGCGGCGTCGCAGCGCATGAGGGCTTCGCTGCGGACCGCCCGGTTATCGAGGTTCTCGGCACCTGCGCCAAATGCGCCTGAGCGGACGAGAGTAAGTCGCCAGCGTTTCATCTCCAGATGGAAACCACTGGTTCGGCGGCCCAAGGTTCGGTTGTCCCTGATCAGATAGAAACCGATCTGGACAGACTCTAACCCCGCCGTCGGAACACGCCGGTAAAGCGCCCCAGCAGCAGGATCGCGCTCGGCCAGAACATCGTGTTCCAGATGTCTTTCCAGTTCCCGTCCCAATGGACCTGATGGCCATAGACGAGCGTATCGCGAATATCCCAGGCCTCGCCGATCAGCGCGGCGGCGAGCACGATCAGCCAGGGCCGCGCATCGCCTACGCGCCAGCGGAACAGCAGCATTGATCCGAAGAACAGGATCAGCGCCACGTAGATGTGCAGCGCATCCTTGGCGAGGCCGACATGATTGGCGAACCAGAACTTGACATGCTGAAGCGCGCTCATCGGCTCACCTGAACTGCGCGAGGCTGAGCCCGTTACCCTCGGGGTCCCTGAACCAGACAATGCGCGTGCCGCTGCCCGGATCGGTCCAGACGCCGCGCTCGTCCTGGCCCATGCCCTCATGGATGTCGCAGCTTATCCCTGCGCCCGCGAGCCGCTCCAGCGCCGCATCGAGATCGTCCACCTGCCAGCCGAGCACCGTGTGCGGCCCCGGCGCGTGATCCTCCACGGCGGTCAGGCGCAGCGTCGCGCCGCCGCCCAGATCGAAGGTCGCGGCATAGGGATCTTCGCCGATCAGCCTGAGCCCCAGCACGTCCCGATAAAAGGACTTCAGCGCCGCCAGTTCCCTGCTCAGCACGAACGCGATCGGCCTGGCGCGGTCCAATAAGCTCATCTTGCCGGTCTCTCCGGAGGACTATCCATGCACATAAGGGCAACCCGTCGAACATTATTCGACATTCGCCAATAAGCCCACTAGATAGTCCTGCATGACGGACCAGCCCGAGACGCCCCTGCTCGACCAGGTGCGAGATCCCGCCGATCTGCGAAAGCTCGATCCGGCTCAACTTCGCCAGCTTGCCGATGAACTGCGCGCCGAGACAATCTCGGCCGTGGGCGTCACCGGCGGGCACCTTGGCTCAGGCCTCGGCGTGGTCGAGCTGACCACGGCGATCCACTATGTGTTCGATACGCCCCGGGACAAGCTGGTCTGGGACGTCGGCCATCAATGCTATCCGCACAAGATCCTGACCGGCCGGCGCGACCGGATCCGCACGCTGCGGCAGGGCGGCGGCCTCTCCGGCTTCACCAAGCGCAGCGAGAGCGAATATGATCCGTTCGGCGCGGCGCACTCTTCCACGTCGATCAGCGCCGCGCTGGGCTTCGCCATCGCCAACAAGCGCTCGGACAAGCCCGGAAAGGGCATCGCCGTCATCGGCGATGGCGCCATGTCCGCCGGCATGGCCTATGAGGCGATGAACAACGCGCGCGAGGCGGGCAATCGCCTCATCGTCATCCTCAACGACAATGACATGTCGATCGCGCCGCCGGTGGGTGGGCTCTCCGCCTATCTCGCCCGCATCGTCTCCAGCCGCGAGTTCCTCTCGGTGCGTGACGCGCTCAAGAAGCTCGCGCGCCGCCTGCCCCGCTCGCTGCACACGGCTGCGAAGAAGACGGACGAGTTCGCCCGCGGCATGGCCATGGGCGGCACATTGTTCGAGGAGCTGGGCTTCTATTATGTCGGCCCCATCGACGGGCATAATCTCGATCAGCTCATCCCGGTGCTGGAGAATGTGCGCGACATGGCGGATGGCCCGGTGCTGGTCCATGTCGTGACCGTGAAGGGCAAGGGCTATGCCCCGGCCGAGGCCGCCGCGGACAAGTATCACGGCGTGCAGAAGTTCAATGTCGTCACCGGCGAGCAGGCCAAGGCGCCCGCCGGCCCGCCCAGCTACACCAACGTGTTTGCCAAGGCGCTGATGGCCGAAGCGGCACGCGACGACAAGGTTGTCGCCATCACCGCTGCCATGCCCTCCGGCACCGGGCTCGACAAGTTCCAGCAGGCTTATCCTGAGCGCTGCTTTGACGTCGGCATTGCCGAGCAGCATGCCGTCACCTTCGCGGCGGGCCTCGCCGCGCAGGGGATGCGCCCGTTCTGCGCCATCTACTCGACCTTCCTGCAGCGCGCCTACGATCAGGTCGTGCATGATGTCGCGATCCAGAACCTGCCGGTGCGCTTCGCCATCGACCGCGCCGGGCTCGTGGGAGCGGACGGCTCGACCCATGCCGGCAGCTTCGACATCACCTATCTCGCTACCCTGCCAAATATGGTGGTGATGGCGGCTGCGGACGAGGCGGAGCTGGTCCATATGGTCCACACCGCCGCGTGCCACGACACGGGGCCAATCGCGCTGCGCTATCCGCGCGGCAACGGCACCGGCGTCGCCCTGCCCGAGACGCCGCAGCGGCTGGAGATCGGCAAGGGCCGCATCGTGCGCGAGGGCAAGAAGGTCGCCATCCTGTCGCTCGGCACGCGCCTCGAAGAAGCCCTGAAGGCCGCGGACGCGCTCGATGCGCGCGGCCTCTCCACCACCGTCGCCGACCTGCGCTTCGCCAAGCCGCTGGACGAGGCGCTGATCCGCAAGCTGCTCACCACGCATGAGGTGGCGGTGACCATCGAGGAGGGCGCCATCGGCGGCCTCGGCGCCCATGTCCTCACGCTGGCCAGCGACGAAGGGCTGATCGACGGGGGCCTCAAGCTGCGCACCATGCGCCTGCCGGACGTCTTCCAGGATCAGGACAAGCCCGAGAAGCAATATGACGACGCCCGGCTGAACGCGCCGCATATCGTCGATACCGTGCTGACGGCGCTGCGGCACAACAGCACGGGCGTAGAGGAGGCGGGCGTCAGAGCTTAGCCACAAACCCGAGTTGAGGGAGGAATTGAGATGCCGGATACAATGCAGGCCATATTCATTCTCGTCCTCACGCTTCCCGGCTTCCTTGGCTATCTGGTGTTCAATCGATTGAGGATCGGCAAGTTCGAAGACGCTTTCGAGAAGATCGGCTGCGTCATCCTCTTCAACGTACTGGCGATTGTAGCACTCGGTCTGCTCAACATCGACAATCCGCTGGGCAACTTCAAGTCAGCGGCGCTGACCTATGCGGACATGGTTGCCTTCGGTCGCACCGTGTTTCCCCTGCTTACGCTGTTCAGCGCCCTCTTTGCCATAGCTGCGGCGCTGATCCTCAACAGTGACAAGGTCAGCTATTATCTCATCAAGGCTGGCCTCACCCGCAGATCCTCCCATGTGTCGGTCATCGCCGATGTCATCGCCGCCCACCCGGATTGCTTCATGAAGTTCCGGTACAAAAGCGGTGGCTATGTCATCGGCCATCCCCGCCGCTATTCGCTGGACGGCGGAGAATCCGCGATCTTCCTCAGCAAGGCCGCGAGACGGCCGCCCAAGAGTCCCTGCACCCCGCAGCCCCCGGAAAAAGCAATCGAGGGTCCGGGCGTGCTTCTCGTCAATTTCGATGATATACTGGCCGTCGAAATTCTCGATGGGGTGTGACCATGAATGGGAACAAGGACCTGCTCGACAATATCGTTCCAAAGATTCCTGAGCGCCCGGACTTCGGAAACGACATTGCAAAAACGACCGTCGGAGAAAATCCCGAGACAGACAAGTCGCGGCCGCTGCCACAGGAGGGGGATGACGAGTAAGATCACGTCGGGAATTTCATGACCGGCACCATCCGCACCGGCATCGGCGGCTGGACCTTCGAGCCCTGGCGGGGAACTTTCTATCCCGCCGATCTGCCCAAGGCGAAGGAAGCCGATTACGCCGTCAATCATCTCGGCACGATCGAGATCAACGGCACCTTCTACCGCACCCAGACGCCCGCCACCTTCGCTAAGTGGCGGGACGCGGCGCCGGAGGGCTTTGTCTATGCGGTGAAGGCGCTGCAATATTGCGTCGCCAAGAAGAAGCTGGGCGAGGCAGGCGAGTCGATAGGCAAGTTTCTCGCCTCGGGCCTGTCCGAACTGGGCGACAAGCTCGGGCCGATCCTCTGGCAGTTCCGCCAGACCCGCAAGTTCGATCCCGATGACATTGCCGACTTCCTTGCCATGCTCCCCGCACGGATCGACGGCGTGCCCGCGCGTCACGTGCTCGAAGTGCGCCACGAGAGCTTCGCCTGCCCCGAATTCGTCGAGCTGCTGCGCAAGCATGGCGCCGCCGTGGTCGTCGCGGACCATGAGGAGCATCCGCAAATCGCGGACCTCACCGCCGATTTCGTCTATGCGCGGCTCATGAAGACGCGGGAGGAGATCGACACCGGCTACGCAGCGGCCGACCTCGATCGCTGGGCGGATATTGCGCGGGGCTGGGCGAAGGGCGAGCAGCCGGACGGCCTCACCTACGTCACCGACCAGGCGGCAGAACGTACGCCACGGGACGTCTTCGCCTATTTCATTTCCGGTGCCAAAGAGCGCAATCCGGCGGCCGCGATCGCGCTGGCGGAGCGACTAGCCTCCTAGAATCCCACGCGCCGCCGGTTCGTTAGCGGCTCACACCGCCTCGTGCACATGGCTCCCGGTCTCGCCGGGGCGGACCTTGCTTCCGGTGAGCATCTTGAACAGCCCCTTGATGCCGATGTCCGTCTCCCAGATCTCGATGTCCGTGAGGTCCATGCGCAGCATCAGCAGGTCGGGGTCGGCGCGGCCCTGATCGTACCAGGCGGCCACCGCGTTCGACCAGAAGCGGTCGATCACCGCCTCATCTTCCTCGCGGCGGATCGTGCCGGCGAGGCAGGCGAACAGGTCGTGCCCCTTGGAGACGAACTGCGCCATGGCCGGCCCGCCCCGCGCCAGGCGATTCTGCGGCTGGGTGAAGAACCAGATGACCCCGCCCCGCGCCGGGCCCAGATCGGCGTCGATCTGCGCGGTCATCGGCAGGGCGTGTTCGTTCCCGTCATTGAGCCGCACCATGAGGAACGGGCTTCTGGCAAGGGCAAGCCAGAAATCATGCTTCGGGTCGCTGGACATGGCATTTCTCCTTCTCATCCGCCCAACGGACGGATGCGGAGAAAGGTTGCCGGCTTGCTCGTGCGGCTATGCGCTTATTGCGCGGGAGTCCCGGTCGCCGCCGCCACGCGGGCGAACTGACCGTCACCTTCCGGTGCGGCGATGATGTCCTGCGTGGTCGAGCCCTTGTCGACCACGGTCGTACCGGTGTCGCCCGCCGAGGAGCGGATGCCCGCTTCCGCGACCGAGCGACCGGCCTGCCGCAGGGCCGATGTCTCGGCGGCGCTGCGCGGCGCGGTGCCGCCGAACATGGCTTCGAGCGCCTGCTGCTGCAGGTTGCTCTGCTGCGCAGCGGCCGTGCCGGGCGCGGGCGGCGTGAGCGCGAAATCGGGCGGAATCACGAGCGGCGGCTGGCGCGAGACGGCCATCTCATCCGGCCGGCGCAGGCCGAGAGCGTCGCGACCCCGGCGAGGGCAAGCGACAGACGGAGGAAAGTGGACATTCTATCGTGACTCCTTGGGAGCGGCCTTTTCGCGCAGCAGCAGCGCCCGCGCAAGCAGGATGAGCACGCCGATGGTGATGGCAGCATCGGCGAGATTGAAGATGAGGAAGGGTCGCCAGTCGCCGATATGCAGGTCTGCATAATCAATGACATAGCCGAGCCGCGTCCGGTCGATGATGTTGCCGATCGCGCCGCCCAGCACCAGACCAAGGCCCACAGCGTCGTCCCGCTCCGTTTCGCGCCACATCCACCAGGCGACGAAGCCCGCGATCGCCAGCGTCATGGCGACGAGCAGCCAGCGCATCGCATCGGTCTCGGCGTGGAAGAAACCCATCGAAACGCCGCGATTATCCGTCCATGTCAGGTTGAAGAAGGGCAGGATCTCGATTCCCTGTAGCCCGCGCTCCTGGAGCTGGAGCACGTGGACGACGAAGAGCTTGATGAGCTGATCGAAGAACAGGATGCCGAGCGCGACGGACAGTGCCAGCTTGCGGTGATTGACGGCAAGGCTCATGCAAGCACCTCATCGCACCGCCCGCACAGCGCGCCGTCCTCGCTCACCTCGGGCAGCAGGCGCCAGCAGCGGCCGCATTTATGGTTCGTGCTGGGGCTGATCGCCGGGCTTTCCAGGCTCGCATCCTCCGTCACGCTGGCCACGATGCACATCTCCGCGAAATCGACACCGGTCGGGACATTGGCCATGCGCACGTCCGCCTCCAGGCTCGAGCGCACGACCTTCTCCCGCCGCAGCGGCTCAATGGCCTCGTTCACCTGATCGCGCGATGAACGGATCGCCGCCCAGCGCTCGCCCAGCGCCGCATCTCGCCAGCCCTGCGCCACCTGCGGCCAGACCAGCAGGTGCACCGAGCCATCCTCGGACGGATAGCGCGCCTGCCAGACTTCCTCGGCGGTGAACGGGATGATCGGCGCGGCATAGCGCACCAGCGCGTGGAAGAGATGGTCGAGCACCGTGCGATAGGCGCGGCGCTTGTCCGTCTCCTTGCCGGTCGCCGGATCGACATCGCAATAGAGGCAGTCCTTGCGGATATCGAAGAAGAAGGCGGAGAGATCGTTGTTGGCGAACTCGCTGAGCGCGCGGGTATAGCGGCCGAATTCCAGCCAGTTCTCGGAGCCTGCCGCCTTGTCCACCACGCCGCGCAGCTCGCCGTCCAGCTCGGCAAGCTTGTGCAGCATGTAGCGCTCCAGCTCCGGCATGGCCTCCACCGGCACGCGGTCGCTCTCGTCGAAGCCCGCCAGCGCGCCCAGCAGGTAGCGGAAGGTGTTGCGCAGCTTGCGATAGGCGTCGGACGCGCCGGCCAGCACTTCCTTGCCGATGCGCACATCGTCGAAATAGTCGGTGCTGGAGGCCCACAGGCGCAGAATGTCCGCGCCGCTCTCGCCGATCACCTTGAGCGGATCGACGACATTGCCGAGGCTCTTGGACATTTTGCGGCCCTGCCCGTCGAGCGCGAAGCCGTGGGTCAGCACCGCGTCATAGGGCGCCCGGCCGCGCGTTCCGCAGCTCTCGAGCAGCGAGGACTGGAACCAGCCGCGATGCTGGTCCGACCCTTCGATGTAGAGGTCGGCCCGCACGCCCTCGCCATAGCGCGCCTCGACCACGAAGCTGTGCGTCGAGCCTGAGTCGAACCACACGTCCAGAATGTCGTTCACTACCTCGAAGTCGTCGAGGCGATACTTGTCGCCAAGCAGCGCCTGATGGTCCGCGCCGAACCAGGCATCCGCCCCGCCCTGCCGGAACGCCTCGACGATGCGGGCATTCACCTCGGGATCGTTCAGATATTGCCCGGTCTGCCGGTCCACATAGAGCGCGATCGGCACGCCCCAGGCGCGCTGGCGCGAGATCACCCAGTCCGGCCGGTCGGAGACCATCGCGTGGATGCGGTTGCGCGAGCGCGCGGGCACCCAGGTCGTGTGCTCGATGGCGTCGAGCGCCACCTCGCGCAGCGTCGGGCCGTTGGTCATGGTATGATCGGCGCTCGCCGGATTCACCGCGAGCGCCACGCCCGCGCCCACGCCCGCCAGCGGCACCACGTCGAAGTCCGAGGCCTTGGCCGCCTTGTCCATCGGGATGAACCATTGCGGCGTGCAGCGGTAGATGATGCGCGCCTTGGAGCGCCACGAGTGCGGATAGCTGTGCTTGAACGCACCGGCCGAGAGCAGCGCGCCCGCCTCCGCCAGATCCGAGCAGATCGGCCCGTCCGGCGCATTGAACTTCGGGTTGATCACGCTGCCCGAGCGCTCGTCGCCGCGCGGCAGCCACAGCCAGTCGGCGCGATAGACGCCGTCCGCCTCGACCGCGAACACTGGTCGCAGCGGAAGTGTTGGTGTACCGAGTTGATCGGCGACTTCCTTACAGGCGAGGAAGTCTTCCTCGCCATGATCGGGTGCCATATGAACAAGGCCGGTGCCAGCGTCCGTCGTGACGTGCGGCGCGGGGATGAACGGGCGCGGCTCAGCGAAAAAGCCGCCGAGATGATGCATCGGGTGGCGGGCGATGGCGCCGGCAAGATCGGTGCCCTTGCCGCGCCAATGCTCCTCAACTTTGTATTCGCTGATGTGCTTGCGCTGAAATAGCGCTTGAACAAGAGGTGCCGCCAGCAACAGCTTGCGACCAAAAATATCTTTAGTAGAGTCTTCCGGTCCGGCACTTTGCAGAAGCTGCACGAGCTCTACGACGACGTATTCAATCTCTTCCCCATAAGCGATGCCCTGGTTCACCGGGATCGTCCACGGGGTCGTCGTCCAGATCACTGCATGGGCGCCGACCAGTTCCGGCGCGTTCGGCGCGTCGATGATCTCGAACGCCAGATCGATCTGCGTGCTCGTCACATCCTCATATTCGACCTCGGCCTCGGCCAGCGCGGTCTTCTCGACCGGCGACCACATGACCGGCTTGGCGCCGCGATAAAGCTGCCCGCTCTCGGCGAACGTGAGCAGTTCCTTGACGATCGCCGCCTCAGCCTCGAACTTCATGGTGAGATAGGGGTCGCCCCAATCGCCCATGATGCCCAGCCGCTTGAACTGATCGCGCTGCACCGAGACCCACTTCTCGGCATAGGCGCGGCACTGGGCGCGGAACTCCTGCGGAGGAACCTCGTCCTTGTTCAGCTTCTTCTTGCGATATTCCTCCTCGATCTTCCATTCGATCGGGAGCCCGTGGCAGTCCCAGCCGGGCACATAGGGCGCGTCCTTGCCGAGCAGCGATTGCGCGCGCACGATGATGTCCTTGAGGACCTTGTTCATCGCATGGCCCATGTGGATGTCGCCATTGGCGTAGGGCGGGCCATCATGCAGGATGAAGCGCTCGGCGCCCGCGCGCTCGGTACGCAGGCGGCCATAGAGATCCATCGCCTCCCAGCGCGCGAGAATGCCCGGCTCCTTCTGCGCGAGGCCGGCCTTCATGGGGAAGTCCGTCTGGGGCAGGAAAACGGTGCTCTTATAATCTGGCTGGTCGGTCATGGGGCTCGGGCAAATCTATCCGTCATCCGTTCGGTCCGCGCGTGGAAGGAGGCCGAGAGGATTGCGGGGGACCCCTTGTGGGGGCGCTCCCGGCAAGCTCGACCCTACGCTTGAAGCGAACGGGAAGGTTGAAAAAGGTCAGCATTCGCCCCTACGCGAGCGGGGACGCACGCGCAAGGCGAGAGCCGCAGCGCGCAGCGCCGCTGATAAGGCCCGCTACCCTGCGGAACCATGGGTCGGCAGGGCTGTTCCTCTGGGAGATGGTCGATGAAAAGAACATGACACGCATCGCCGCGACGATGACCGTCCTTGGCCTGCTGGCGGCCGGCGCGGGCTGCACCAGCCCCGCGCCGCAGGAGAATGAGGCGGCAGCCAATGCCGTCGTGGTCGATCTGGGCCAGGCCGCCAATCATGCCATGGGCGTTGCCAGCGACGTAGAGGCGCGGGCTTCGCAACTTGGCAATCGCGCAGCGCAGGCATGGCGCGAGCGTCGAGCGCCCGACGAGAAAGGCCGGGACACCGAGCCGCACGCAGACACCGACGAGGCCGGCAACGCGGCGGCAAGCCCGCCCGTGCATCCGCAGGACTAAGGGACCGAGCGCAAGTCCCGGCCCCCAGAAGCTTATCCCTTCAGCCGCGCAAACGCCGGCGTCGCACGGAAAGCCTCCCACGTGGTGCGCCATTTGCGCACCGGCTTCGGGTCCGGCCAGAAAGGCGTCCACATCTCCCCCGGTTCTGCACCGAGCGCGCGCGCCACCTTCTCGCTCGCGGCATTGGAAGGGTCGATCATGTGCAGTGTCTCGGTCTTGCCGAGTGCGTGATGCGCCCAGGCGAATGCGGCGGCCGCGGCCTCGGTCGCATAGCCCTTGCCCTGAAAGGCCGGGAAGATGCCCCAGCCGATCTCGAAGGCCGGCCAGCCCGGCGGCTCCATCGGCCCGACATGACCGACGAACTGACCGCTGCCCCTCTCCTCGACCGCGAAATTGCCATAGCCGCGCGCGACCCAGTGGCCAGCCATGTTGCAGAAGCGCTGCCAGCTTTCGGCATAGCTCAGCCCCCTGCCCTCGCGGGTGATGAAGGTGGCAAAGGCATCATCGGCCATTTGCGCGCAGAAAGTCTCGACATCCTCGGCGCGGAATGGGCGCAGGATGAGGCGCGGCGTATCAAGTGTCGGCACGGGCATGACGGGCAAGTCTCTCCTGTTGCTCCATTGGTCCCTCCTTCTGAAGAGGAGGCGTCCACTCTGCGGGCGATGCTGCCATCGCCCATCCCCCGTCCCCTCGCGGAGGCGGTTGGATTTCGTTTATTTCCGCAGGATTTCCCGTGCCTGCTGCACGTCCCGCTCCATCTGCTCGACGAGCGCGTCCAGGCTGTCGAACTTCTCCTCGCCGCGCAGCCGCTCGATCAGCGAGACTTCCAGCGACTGGCCGTAGAGACTGCCCTCGAAATCGAAAATGTAGGTTTCCAGCAGTTCCTTGGGCGGATCGAAGGTCGGCCGCACGCCCAGATTGGCCGCGCCGCCGAGCACGCGCCCATTGGGCAGGCGCACGCGCACGGCATAAATGCCGTAGGCTGGGCGCAGATAGGTTCCGAGCAGCATGTTGGCGGTGGGAAAGCCGATGGTGCGGCCGAGCTTGTCCCCGTCAATCACCTCGCCCTGGATGGCGAACGGGCGCGAGAGCAGCCGCGTCGCCGTCTCGCAATCGCCCGCCACGAGCGCATTGCGGATGCGGGTCGAGGAGATGATCTCGCCATGCTCGTCCAGCACCGGCGACACGGCCTGTGCCGCCAGGCCGCGCTCGGCTCCCAGCGTGCGCAGCGTCCCGATGTCTCCGCTGCGCCCGCGCCCGAAGGTGAAGTCCTCGCCCGTGACGACCCCGGCCGCGCCGAAATCGTCAACCAGCAGGGAGATGAATTCCTCGGCGCTGCGCTGCGCAAGGGCCTGGTTGAACGCGAAGACCAGCATGGCCGACGCTCCCGCCTCGGCAAACAACCGCTCGCGCTGGTCCAGCGTCGTCAGCCGGAAGAAGCTGGCCTCCGGGCGGAACAGGCGCATCGGATGCGGATCGAACGTGGCGACGATCGCCGGGCGTCCTTCCGCCCGCGCCCACTCAATCGCGCGCCCCACCACGGCCTGATGCCCGAGATGAAAGCCGTCGAAATTTCCCAGTGCGATGATACCACCGCGCAGATGCGCGGGGATCGCCCCCTCGCTGCTGATCCGTTCCATTAAGGGCCGCTATAGGCAGCGCGCGCCGCAGATGCCAGCCCCGGCGCGCGCCCGGCCTCTTCGTCCCGCCTCAGGGAAACAGCGCGATCTTCCCCGCGTCCACGCCGGCATCCTCAATCGCCTCGTCAAAGCGCTGCTGGCGGTCTGGCAGGTCAGGCGAGCCGGAGAGGAAGGCGATCAGGTCGGCATTGAGTCGCCGCGGCACGGTGGCGAACAGGCCGTGCGGCTCGCCGTCATATTCGATCAGAGTCGCCTGCGGGATGGTCCGCGCCGCCGTGCGCGCGGCAATATCG